>DATMOE010000386.1:0-4400 GCA_035568435.1 Herbaspirillum sp.
AAGCCGATGATCGGTGTGATTGGCGTGGCGCCGGTGGCCGGCGGTACACTGACGATTGACAACGGTACGCACGGCGGCAACCTGGACGTCCAGGAAGTCACGAATGGTAATCGCATCATGTTTCCGGTGTTCCATGAAGGCGCGTACTTGTATTTCGGCGATGTGCATGCATTGCAGGGCGACGCCGAGTGCAATGGCATGGGGGCGATTGAAATTCGTGGCCACCTGAAACTCAAGGTCGATCTCATCCGCGCGCCGCGCAAGATGACTTGGCCACGTATCGAAACCCCGACGCACATATGCACCATCGGTTGCGCGCGACCGCTCGATGATGCGCTGCGTATTGCGTTCGAGGAGATGGTTTATTGGCTGGAAGAAGGCTACGGCATGCCCGCCTCCGAAGCCTATATGCTGCTCGGCCAGATCGCCGAAGCGCGCTGTACCCAGATGGTGAATCCGAAATTCACCTACATCTGCAAAGTCCCCAAGAAGTATTTGCCCAAGCGTTAAGGGAATGAAAAGGAAAAACGATGCCAACTTATGACTATCGTTGCGAAACTTGCGGGCCGTTCAGCCGCATGCGTCGCATCGCTGACCGCGACGCGGCCTGTACTTGCCCCACGTGTGGGGCTGCCGCGCAGCGCACGCTGAGCATGCCCGGGTTGTCGTTGTCCTCAATGGCGCGTGCCGGACATCAAGTCAACGGGCATGCCAGTTCAGGGCATCAGCATGGAGCGGGTTGCGGCTGCGGGTCGAGTACGGTAAGAGTCGATCCGCCCGGCAGCCTGAAAGCCAAAGTCGGCGCATGGCGCGGCAATTGATCGGAAAGAAGCATGTGCAGCCGGTTCGCTGGATCATGAATCGGTAAGTCGATCGTATCGCGCGCGCGGCGCTGCAGTTTATCGGTGGCAATGAAAAAATGGATGCCGGCGACGATTTCGACGGCATACGCCTAAAGACTTAGCCCGATCTGCGGCGAGGCGGTCGCCGCAGCGGATTACCCGATCCGGTTTTCGCTGACCGGATCGAACATGAGCGCTTTCGATAAATCGAACGCCAGCGTCAGCGCCTGATTCGGCACCGCGCCGGCGCGCGGGTGGGTGCGGCAGATGATGGAGGCGCTGTTGAAACGGGCGGTCACCAGCGTGTCGGGACCGGTCGGCTCGGTCAGTTCCACCGTGCAATCGACTTCGGTGGGACGGTGGCCGCCGTGATGGCCATTGCTCAGGCTGAGCGCGTCGGTCACATGTTCGGGACGGATGCCCAGGATGATCTCCTGTCCGATGTAGCCGCTCAGGGTGCTGGCGGGGCTGGCGGAAAGCGCCTCCGTCGGCAGCCTCAGCAGGGTTTCCCGGCCACCGTGTTCGAGTACAAATGCGGGGGCGCCGTCGCCGTTGACGAGTTTGCCGCGCAGAAAATTCATCGAAGGCGATCCGATGAAGCCGGCGACGAACAGATTGTCGGGCCGGTCGTAGATTTCCTGCGGGCTGCCGTATTGCTGCACCACGCCGTCCTTCATCACGGCGATGCGGTCGCCCAGCGTCATCGCTTCGATCTGATCGTGCGTGACGTAGACGATGGTGCTGTTGAGACGCTGATGCATGCGCTTGATTTCGGCACGCATTTCGACGCGCAGTTTGGCGTCCAGATTCGATAAGGGTTCGTCGAACAGGAACAGCGCCGGGTCGCGCGCGATGGCGCGTCCCATCGCCACCCGCTGGCGTTGGCCGCCGGACAGCAGCGCCGGTTTGCGGTCCAGCAGATGCGTGATCTGCAAGGTATTGGCGACGCGTTCCACGATGGCTCTTTGCTCGGCTTTCGCAATCTTGCGGATGCCTAAGCCGAACGAAATATTTTCGCGCACCGTCATCGTCGGGTACAGCGCGTACGACTGAAACACCATCGCGATGTCGCGTTCTTTCGGCGCAACGTCGTTGACGCAGCGCTCGCCGATCATGATTTTTCCTTCGGAGACTGTTTCCAGACCGGCGATCATGTTGAGCAGCGTGGATTTGCCGCAACCCGAGCCGCCGACCAGAATCAGAAATTGTCCGTCTTCGATTTCGAGGTTGATGCCCTTCAGCACTTCGTTACCGTTGGGATAGACCTTGCGGATGTTACGGATCGATAATCTTGCCATTTGTAATGCCTTTCCTGTTCGCGCTTGTTGTTTCTAGCCTTTGACCGCGCCGGCGGTCAGTCCGCGTACGAAATATTTTCCGGCCAGAATATAGACCACCAGCGTCGGCAGCGCCGCGATGACGGCGGCCGCCATGTTGACGTTGTATTCGGTGGCGCCGGTGGAGGTGTTGACCAGATTGTTGAGCGCCACGGTGATCGGCTTGGCGTTGGAACCGCCGAACACAATACCGAATAGAAAATCGTTCCAGATCTGGGTGAATTGCCAGATGAAGCAGACCATGAAGATCGGCAGCGACAGCGGCAGAATGATGCGGCGATAAATCATGAAGAAGCCGGCGCCGTCGATACGCGCAGCCTTGATCAGTTCTTCCGGCACGGTGATGTAATAGTTGCGGAAGAACAGGGTGGTGAACGCGGTGCCGTAGACCACATGCACGAACACCAGGCCGGTCGTGGTGTTGGCCAGATCGACCATGCCGAGCAGACGCGCCATCGGCAGAATCACGACCTGGAATGGGATGAAGCAGCCGACCATCAGCGCCGTAAACACGACTTCGGCGCCGCGGAAACGCCATTGCGCCAGCACGTAGCCGTTGAGCGAACCGATGAATGTGGAGATCAGCACGGCGGGCAGCGTTATCCTGACCGAATTCCAGAAATACGGCGCCAGCCCTGCGCAGTCGACGCCGGTACAGGCGGAACCCCAGGCCTTGGCCCAGGCCGCGGTGCTCGGTGCCAGCGGCAGCGACATCAAATTGCCGCTGCGGATTTCTTCCAGCGACTTGATCGACGTGTTCAGCATCACGTACAGCGGCGCCAGGTAATACAGCGCGACCAGAATCAGCAGCGCATAGATGGCGATGCGCCCGGCGGTCAGCGGCGGGAGCTCCAGGCTCTGTTCCCGATCGTGAACGGACAAATGTTCGGTGGGCGCCACCGCCACCGCCACCTCTTGCAGGATCTCAGCGGCCATTGCGTGCTCCTTTGGTTTCCATGTACATCAGCGGCACCAGCACGGCCATCACGGTCGCCAGCATCATCATCGCTGAGGCCGCGCCCAGGCCGAGCTGCCCGCGCGAAAACGAAAACTGATACATGAAGATCGCAGGCAGATCCGACGATGTGCCGGGACCGCCGGCGGTCAGCGCCATCACCAAGTCGAAGCTCTTGATGGCGATATGCGCAAGCACCAGCAGCACGCTGAAAAAGACCGGGCGCAGCGCCGGGATCACGATGCGGCGATAAATCGTCGGCAGGCTGGCGCCGTCGACCATCGCGGCCTTGATAATGCTGTCGTCGATGCCGCGCAGGCCGGCCAGAAACAGGGCCATCACGAAGCCGGACGATTGCCAGACGCCGGCGATGACGACGGTGTAGATCGCCATATCGGAATTGACCAGCCAGTCGAAGGTGAAACCGGGGAAGCCCCAGTCGTGCACCATTTTTTCCAGGCCGAGACCGGGATTGAGTATCCATTTCCAGGCGGCGCCGGTGACGATGAAGGACAGCGCCATCGGGTATAAATAGATGGCGCGCAGCGCGCCTTCCGAACGAATTTTCTGATCCAGCAGGATGGCCATGAACAGGCCGATGCACAGGCAGGCGACAATGAACAGGCCGCCGAAGATGCCGAGATTGGAAGCGGACACCCACCAGCGGTCCAGCGCGAACAGCGTGGCGTACTGGTTCAGGCCGGAGAGGGTGTAATTAGGCATCATGTGCGAATTGGTCAGCGATATCCAGGCGGTCAGCCCGATGAAACCGTAGACGAAGATCAGCGACATCGCGATGGTCGGCGACAGCACCAGTCGCGGCAGCCAAGTGTTGGCGAAGCTGGCAAAGATGGCGGACCGGCCGCGCCGGTCTTGAGGATGGCCGGCCCGGGCGGGCGGCGGCATGGTATGGATGGACATGTGTTTCTCCTGAAGCAGAGCGGAGCGGGCCTGTTTCCGTCTGCCGCCGCATCGCGGTATCGTTTATCGGGGGAATGCGATGAACGATACCGCAACCGGCTTGCAATGCATCGTTGCCGATGCCGAAGTTACTGCGTTTTAGCCGCTTTGGCCAGTGCCTGCACCGCCGCTTGCGAAGTCATGTTCGAATTCATGAACTTGGCGATCACATCGGAAACAGCGCCTTGCACCGCGGAATTGACGGCCATACCGTGCGCCAGGCTGGGTTCAAGTGTCCCTGCCTTGCTGGCGGCGTCCATATCGTCCATCGATTTGATCGCGCAACTGTCGAATTTGGCGCGCGAT
>DATMOE010000387.1:0-2208 GCA_035568435.1 Herbaspirillum sp.
CGCCTTTGCCGAAAGCCTCCGCCGCATCCGATAACGCAGCCAGCGGCCTGGTGGTCCAGCGCACCACCATGATCGACAGCAATAGAATCACCGCCAGCGACAAACCCTGCAATACCAGACGATCCATCGATAAGGGATTGCTGCTGTCGAGGAAATAGGGATTCGGCATCAGCGCCGCCAGATACAACCATTGATCCGGTTCGATCTGCGTCTGGATCACCCGCACCGGCACCGGATTGGGTTTCGTCAGCAGGATGTACTGCACCCACCTGTCGGGCAAATCCACAACTTTCGAACCGTCGCCCGACACCACAAGTTCATCCGGCCACGCAAACGCAAGGCGGAATTCGGGCAGGAACGGCAGATCGTCCTTCAGGGTTTGCGATATCGTCGCGGTCGCAATATCGGCCAGCGAGTCGGCGGCAATCGGATGCACCGGTATCGCCTGCGAATTGGCATTGACGAAAAACCGCGTACCGCCCATCTCACGCAATTGCTGGATCATGATCGGCCGGTAATTGGCCGGCAGACTCATAAAGTAACGGATGGCGCTGGATGCGCTATGCGCCAAATGCTGCGAGGCGATCCGTGTTTCCTGCTCGGATTTGGTGCGCAACTGCGCGGCCCAGATCAGGCCGCCCGCCAGTTGCGTCACGATCACGCCCAGCACCATCACGACCGACAGCCGGCCGAGCAAGGTATTCGGCAATACCCGCGCCAGAAAACGCGAGGGCATCCGTTTCAGCTTACGGACATCGGCGGCGGCGGCTTCAGCTTCGGCAACGATCGGCATGGCCGCTCACCCCTGCCCTGTGGTCACATCGGCCGAGAAAACGTAACCGGCCCCGCGCACCGTTTTAATCAGATGCGGCTGCTTGCCGTCGTCGCTGAGGCGCAAACGCAATTTGCTGATCTGCACATCCAGCGAACGGTCCAACGGCCCGGCGTCGCGGCCACGCGTTTCCTCGGCCAGCACGTTGCGGTCGAGAATATCGCCGGCATGTTCGACGAAATATTTCAGCAACTGGTAATCCAGGCCGGTCAGCGCAACCAACTGCCCGGCGCTGTCGTACAAGGTGCGTTCCACCGCATCGAGCGTAAATCCGACAAAGCGGTAAAACCGGGGCGCGGCATGGTCGATGCCGGTACGGCGATGAATCGCCTTGATCCGCGCCAGCAATTCACGCGGGCTGTAGGGTTTGGCAATATAGTCGTCCGCGCCCAGTTCCAGCCCCACCACCCGGTCGGTTTCATCGGAACTGGCGGTGAGCATGATGATGGGCACATTCGACTTGCGCCGCACGGTCTTGCAAAGCGCGAAGCCGTCCGTATCCGGCAGCATCACATCCAAAATCACCAGCGACAACTCATCCGCATAGCGCTGGAATTCGGCCAGGAAGGCCGCACCGTCGTGCGCCAGGCGCACGTCATATTGATTTTTTTCCAGATACGCCTTGAGCAGCGCACGGGTCTTCTGGTCATCGTCGACAATCAAAATCTTACGCATGGTATTCCCTGTATTCCCTGTCACTTGACGGTTTTGGACAAAGCGCGAGCCATCGCCACCAGACGCCGCTGCGCGTCGGCGGCAGTAATCCGATCGTCGACAAAGAAGCGGCGCACTTCGGCCTCGATCGCATCCTTGGTCGCTTCGTCGGCCGCCATGCGATGCACCAGGCTTGGAACCTGGTACGCAGCGCCTTTGCTGAACGTACGAAACGAATCAAGGGAACAACGATCCATTTTGCGCGTATCCGGCGCGCGCCACACCGGGATCGAACCCTTGAAACGATTGAAATCGCTCTGCACGCCGGGCGACATGGCGATTTTCGCCAACGCCTCCTGCGCCGGCTGGAGCGAATAATCGCCGGCAAACATGGCGAGCGTATCGATGCTGTACAGATGATATTCGGCGCTGTCCGGCACCGCCGTACAGCCGAACTGCTGATCGGCCGCCAGTCCCCAGGCATTGAATTCGCCCTTGACCCAATCGCCCATGATCAGCATGGCCGCATCGCCATCGGCCAGCTCGTGCGCGACCTGCGTCCATTCGCGTTCACGCACGGGCGCGGCCATCCATTGGCGCATGCCGCGGAAATGGACCAGCACCTGCAACAGGCGCGGATCGGCAAAGGCGCGCGGATCGACGTCGACAAACAATTGGCGGTAAAACACAGGACCGGTATCTGCCAGCACCATCGTTTCGAA
>DATMOE010000388.1:0-3533 GCA_035568435.1 Herbaspirillum sp.
GCACGATCTCGTTGAATTCTTCTTCGGTGGTTTCCCAGCCTGTTTTCCCGATGGGGCCGGAGCCGCCCGCCACGTTGACGAGTACGTCGATGCGACCGAATGCGGCAAGCGCTTCCTGCGCGAGTGCTTCGGTTTGCGTCCCGACGGTCAGATCGCATTGGACGATTACGACTGCCGCGCCAAGGGTGCGTGCTTGTGACGCAACGGGTTCGATGGCGGCGGTATCGCGTCCGGTGAGCACCAGCTTCGCACCTTCTTTTGCGAAGGCGAGGGTGATGGCGCGTCCCATGCCTTTGGCCGGCCCGGTGATGACGACAACTTTATCTTTTAATTGCAAATCCATGATGATTTTCCATTGGTAACGTCTGCGGTTTCAAGAAAGTGCAGCAAGCACGGTCTCGGCGGTGGTGAGAAAGCCGTGCAGTTGCTGGACCAGGAAATGGATGGCGCGTGTCACGTAGGGCGAGGAGGGCGTGCCGCAGGCGTCCTGCAGCAACACGCAGTCATAGCCGAGAAAGGCGGCATCCTGCAGCGTCGAGAAGACGCAGCGGTCGGTATTGATCCCGGCAAACAACAAGGTCGTGATGCCTTGCTGACGCAAGACGGTGTCGAGTTCGTTGTCCCAGAAACCGCTCAGACGGTGCTTGTGGACAGTGATATCGGCCGGCGCTACCGGCAGTTCGTCAACGACTTGCGCGCCCCAGGTGCCGGTGACGATCGAGGGGCCGTGGTCTTCCGGTGAATGTTCGGCATAGCCGATGCCATTGGACCAGCGCTTGCCCTTGTAGATAATGGTGGGACTCAGATTCAGGCAATCGGCTCTGATGCCCCAGTTCAGCCACACAACCTTGCCGCCCGCGGCGCGCCATGCAGGCAAGAAGCGCGCAATCACCGGTATCGGTTTGCGGGTGGCCTTCATGCTGATGCCTTTCTGGCCGAACCAACCCTGCGGATGGCAGAAGTCGTTTTGCATGTCGACCACGATCAGGGCACTGCGGCGCAAGTCGATTTCGACCGGCTCGGGGGCGGCCTCGATCACTAGCGGCTTGGGACGCAAAGGCTGTCGCACCAGACTCACATAAGTTTCGCTAAGGGTCCAGGCATTGTGTTTTGCCGGGCCGAAGCGGTCGCCTGCATGGGCGGTGCTGGCGGGCGTTTGGCGAGAGGGATGTTTTTTGGGTTTCATGCTTTCCCCTATGCAATTGATATGCCAGCGATCGCTCCGAAATGCTGCTTTTTTGGCGTTCATTCGTTGCCGATTCGGCAGCAGTCGCCGGGGAAGCGTTGGTGTGTTTGGTGCGCCATGCCGACGCTGCACGGGCGTGCATGCGCCGCAAGCGGCGACCGACGGCGTTTGCTGGAACGGAGGCGACAGCGTCCAGCGATCCGATTGCGCCGGAATGGTGCGCAATCTGCGCTGTCCGTGTTGTCTATGAGGTCCGTGCCACCAACAGCCCCATCGCGGTGCGCCCGGTTGTTGCGTGCGCTGTGCCAACAATCGCTTGCGATTGCGTTATGCTAGCCGGCTGTACAGTTCCTATAGGCGGCATCCGCATGAATCATCTTCGTTTTCTCCAATATGTCGACGAAGTCGCGCGCGCCGGATCGGTCCGTCAGGCGGCCGAGCGGCTGCATGTGGCGGCGTCCGCCGTCAATCGGCGTGTTCAGGATATTGAAAATGAGCTGGGCACGCCGATTTTCGAGCGGCTGCCGCGCGGCATGCGTTTGACAGCGGCGGGGGAGCTGTTCGTCAGATATATCCGCAGCCGCGCGGCGGATCTCGATCTGGTGCGTTCGGAGATTGAGGATCTTGAGGGGCTGCGGCGCGGTTCGGTACGGCTCATCGCCAGCCAGGCGCTGGCGTCCGAATTTTTGGCCGGGGCCGTCGCAGGTTTTCGGAAAGCGCATTCGCTCGTCGCGTTTCAGGTCTTGATCGGCGACCATGTACGCGCGATGCAGGCGCTGCGCTCGTTTGAAGCAGACTTGGCGCTGGTGTTCAATCTTGCGCCGGATGCGGATATTCACCGCATTGCCGAGTTCGAACAATCGGTGCGCGTCATGATGCATCGCAGCCATCCGCTGGCGCAGCATGAGGGCCCGATCCGGCTCAGGGATTGTGTCGACTTTCCGCTGGTCATGCCGTACCAGAATATCGGTGCGCGGGAGATGCTGGATCGGTTTCTGGCGCGCCGGTCTCTGAAGCTGAAACCGATCATCGAAAGTAATAACTTTGAATTCCTGCGCAGCTATTTATATCGGGAGCAGGCCTTGTCGTTCCAGATTGCGATCGGCGCGGTGACCAATGATGGTCAATTGATCAGCAAGGAAATAGGCGACCGCGGTTTCCCGAAAGGGCATCTGGTGCTGGCCAGTTTGCGTGGGCGTCAGTTGCCCGTGATCGCGCATGCTTTTGCCGAACACTTGAGTTCGGCATTTCCGGTGTCCTGATCTTCCTGATTTATTTGGCGATACTGAGCATTCTTTCGACATACCGTGCAATCAAATCGATTTCCAGATTCACCTTGCCGCCCACGGTCAGGTAACGCAGCGTCGTGACTTCGATGGTGTGTGGAATCAAATTGATCGAGAAGCGGCAGCCATCGGCGGCATCGTCGATGCTGTTGACGGTCAGCGATACGCCGTTGACGACGACCGAACCTTTGTAGGCCAGGTATTTGGCCAATTCCCGTGGCGCCAGCACCACCAGTTCCCATGATTCGCCGACCGGCTCGAATTTTTGCACGATGCCGAGACCGTCGACGTGGCCCGATACAAGGTGACCGCCCAGGCGCTCGGCCAGGGTCAGCGCTTTTTCCAGATTGACCGGGCCGGGAGCGTCCAGGCCGGTGGTGCAATCCAGGCTTTCGCGTGAAACATCGACGGTGAAGCTGCCGGCTGTTTTGGAAACCACTGTCATGCATGCGCCGTTCAATGAAATCGAGTCGCCCAGCGCGACATCCTCCAGCGACAAGCCGCCGGCGTCGATCGCCAGTTTTACGCCGGCATCCGCGGAGGCGCCAAGAGGATTGACGGAAGTGATTTTGCCGACGGCGGCGACGATGCCTGTAAACATAAATTGCCTTAAGAAATGATTAATTTAAACGATTAATTCAAACTAAATAAATGATTGATTCGGGAGTCGATTTGGCGTCACGCCGGATCAGAAACGCGCCAACACGCGCAAATCTGGACCGATCCGCTGCACGTCGTGAAATTTTAATTTGATTTGCTGTTTCAGATCGGTCAGTGCGGGCAGCGCAAACATGTCGCGTGCGTCGCCAATCAGGGCCGGCGCCAGATAGGCCAGCAATTCGTCGACGCAGCCTTCGCCGAGCAGGGAGGCGTTCAGTTTGGCGCCGGCTTCGACGTGCAGTTCGTTGATGTCCCGTTTGCCGAGTTCGGCGATGAGCGCCGGCAGATCGACTTTACCGTCACGGTTCGGCAATACGATGACTTCGTTGCCGGCCGCTTCCAGCGTGTGCCGTTTAGCCGGGTCATCGACAGCGGTAAATATCCAGGTGCCGCCGCCGGCC
>DATMOE010000389.1:0-6970 GCA_035568435.1 Herbaspirillum sp.
TCTTTACCTCACTGCGCACAACCATCCACCGCAGCCCGCTCCGTCCGCCTTGCCCTTCATTTCACAACAAGCTCTAAGCCAACGCTGTCCTACTATGGCGCGATTTTTGCTTAATAGGATTACCCCAATACGGAGGATGAAATGCAACCAGCTATCCAGCTCAGTTTGAGGAACGTGCGTAAAACATTTCCGACCAAAACCGGCCAAGTGGAAGTTCTGGGCGGCTTGTCGTTCGATATTCATGAAAAGGATTTCGTCAGCATCATCGGACCATCGGGATGCGGCAAAACCACCGTATTTAATATCATCGCGGGCTTACTGCAGCCGGATGAGGGCAGCATTATCTATCGAGGCGAATCGGTGCCCGATCTGCGCGGCAAAGTCGGCTACATGCTACAAAAAGATTTACTGCTGCCATGGCGCACTGTATTGGACAACGTCTTGCTCGGCCCGGAACTGCAGAAGCAAAATCCGGCCGAGGCGCGTGAAACAGCGATGGAATATCTGCATACCTATGGTCTGGCAGGCTTCGAGCATTCCTATCCGCGCATGTTGTCCGGCGGCATGCGCCAACGCGTAGCGCTGATCCGCACCCTGATCAATAATCCCGACATTATTCTGCTCGACGAACCCTTTTCCGCACTCGATTATCAGACCCGGCTTTATCTGGAGGGGGTGCTCATGGAAGCGGTGGAAACATTTCACAAAACGGTCGTGCTGGTGACGCACGATATCGACGAGGCCGTGGCGCTCTCCAAACGCGTGGTAGTACTGGGCGGACGGCCCTCTACCGTCAAAGCTGTGCACGATATTGAGATCGAAGCCAAAACACCGATCGGCGCCCGCGCCGACCCACGGTTTTCCGGCTACTTCAATTCGCTCTGTTCAGAGCTGGATATCCAAACACAAGTGAGGGCCGCATGACTATCGCCAGCAGAGTCGCCAAAGCAAGCACTGCAATCACCGCAACCATCGCCCCGGAAAAGGCAAAGCTCGCCAGCCCGCGCGCGCCGTCCAGAACCAAGGGTTCCATCATCGATAATGCGCTTGGCCGCACCGTCATCCAGGCGCTTGCCGTGATCCTGTTTTTCGGCGTCTGGGAACTGGCCGTGCGGGCCGGTCTGGTGTCGTCTTTCATGGTCGGCTCGCCCCTCGCAATCTTTCACGCCCTGCTTCGCTCGGCGCAGAGCGGCATGCTGCTGGTCGACACCGGCTACACCCTGTTCGCAGCGATTCTCGGCTTTGTGCTCGGCACGGCCATCGGTTCGACCGCCGGTTTGGCGCTCTGGTATTCCCCCTTCGTAGCCCGAGTGATCGAGCCATTCATCGTGTCGATCAATAGTGTTCCGAAGATCGCCTTCGCGCCGATTGTGGTGCTGTGGTTCGGCACCGGCCTGGTGTCCAAGGTTGCCCTGGCAATCTCGCTGACGGCCATCATTGCGCTGGTAGCCGCCTATGAAGCCGCCAAGGAGGCCGACCCCGATCTGCAAGCGCTGCTGCTCACGCTGGGCGCCAGCAAGAATGACGTTTTTTATAAAGTCGTCGTGCCCTCGACGCTGCCTTACATCATTGCCACATTTCGCATCAATGTCGGCTTCGGCTTGGTGGGCGCGGTGGTCGGTGAATTTATCTCGTCCGAAAAAGGCTTGGGCCACATGATCTTCACCGCCTCCAGCCTCTACGATCTGAACACTGTCTGGGCTGGTCTGTTCATGCTGATGGCCATCGGCTTTGTATTGTATTTTGCGATCGACCGGATCGAGCGCGCTCTTCTACCCTGGAAGGCGCAATCGGCCGCTTCTACACTGCGTGTTTAACATTAACTTGGAGACTATTGCTATGCGTTCGTTCGTCAAATCCCTCATCGTCGGCGTCACCGCCTTTGCCTTGATCGCCAGTGCCGGTTTATCCCAGGCACAGGAAAAGAAAGCCGTCCTGTCGCAAGCCTTCCAGTCGATGCTCTACCTGCCCCTGTATGTCGCGATGGATGCCGGCTTCTTCAAGAAACACGGACTCGATTTAAGCAAGCAAACCGCCGGCGCGCCTAGCACTGCGTTGTCGGCCGTGTTGTCGGGCAGCGCAGATTTTTCCTTGCACGGCCCCGAGTGGACAGCGATTGCCGCCGCCAAAGGCGCACCCGTCAATATCATCGCCAATGTGGTCAATGGCGCAGCGGTGTGGATCGCTACCACGCCTGATTTCAAATTTACCTCGGTCAAGGATTTGAAAGGGGAAACCGTAGTGACCGGCCAGATGCCGACCACCAGCACCTCGCTGTTTTTAAAGCTGTTGAAAGAAAACGGCATGGATAACGAGAGCGTCAAAATGATTCAGGTACAGCTCGGTTCCGAGATCGGGCCGCTGGCCGCGGGCCAGGCTAAGGCTGCCGTGATGTACGAACCCGGCCTCGATCAGGCTGTCGCGCGCGGCATGAAAGTCGTGCTGGGCTTTCCAAAGCTGTACGGCCCGTATGCATTTTCGGCGATCACCGCGAAAAAAGATGTCGATCCCGATACCGCCCAACGCTTTGTAAGCGGGCTGCAGGACGCGCTGGTCTATATGCAGTCGAGTTCGAATCAAAAAGCGGTGATCGATATTGCCAAACAAGAATTCCCGACCCTTGATCCGGCCGTCGTTGAGTCCGCCACCAAGCGTATGCTGGCCGAAGCCGTTTACCCGAAATCGGTCGAGATCAGCCCTGCAGCGCTGGAAGTCGCGATGGCCACGCAAATCGCTTTAGGTAACCTGCCGGCACAACCGGCCTATGCGGATTTAATTTCGCAGAAATTTATTAAAGTTGCGTTAACTGGTAAATAATGGCGCAATTGAAACGACTGAAACCACTAAAACATGAATGAGTTCGAGGGAATTCTCGCTCTACGCGAGGCAATCAAGTCCGGTGTTTTAGCGCCGCAAACGGCGATCGAGGCGAGCTTCGATCGCGCGCACGCCAGTCAGGCGCGGTTGAAAGCGTTTACCTACCTGCCGCCGACACTGTCGCTGGCCGATAGCGCGTGCGATCCCGACGCGCCACTGGCCGGGATTGCCGTGGCCGTCAAAGATCTGATCGATACCGCCGACATGCCGACCAGCTACGGTTCCCCGATTTATCAGGGGCACCAGCCAACGGCCGATGCCTGGATCGTGCAGCGGCTGCGACAACTAGGCGCGCATGTGCTGGGCAAATCGGTTACCACCGAATTTGCCTGGCGGCACCCGGGACCGACCGTCAATCCGTGGCATCCGCAGCATACGCCGGGCGGCTCGTCGAGCGGCTCGGCGGCGGCGGTGGCGGCCGGCATCGTCCCGCTTGCCATCGGCACCCAAACGCTCGGTTCGGTGATTCGGCCGGCGGCGTTTTGCGGCGTGGTCGGTTTCAAACCGACCTATGGAGCGATTGCCCGCACCGGCGTCTGCGCCTTGTCGGCATCGCTGGATCATATCGGACTCTTTACGCGCAACGTGAATGATGCAATCTATGCAATCCGCCTGCTGACCGGCGTCTCCGCCGAGGATACGCACGGGCAGCCTTTCACGCCATTCCAGATAGAAGACATCCGTTATCCTTTGGCAACGCCACCGACGATCGCGCTGCTCGCCAGCAACCAGCTCGGCGAAATCGATGCTGCACAAGTGCAGGTGCTGCAGGAAACCGCCGAAAAACTACGCGCGAACGGCGCCACCGTGCGCGAACTGGCGCTGCCGGCTGTTTTCAACGAAGCGGCGGCGTTGACCGCCTCGATCGCCGCCGCCGACGCCGCGCAGCACCACGCACACCATCTGGACAATTTTGGCCCGATGCTCAGTCCGTCAATGACCGAATTAATCGAACAAGGCCGGGCCATGTCGCCGGCGGAGATCGCCGCACTGGCCGAACGGCGGCAGGATCTGCGCCAGCGCTATGCGCAATGGCTGCAGGAAAATCAAATCGATGCCTTATTGCTGCCGCCTGCGCAGGGCGAAGCGCCGGCGGATCTGAACTATACCGGCGACGCCAGATTTTGTTCGCCGTTCACGCTCGCAGGTTTGCCCGCGATAACCCTGCCGGCAGGATTCAGCCCTAACGGCTTGCCATTGGGCATACAACTAGTGGGCGCCAGCGGTCAGGATTTGGCGCTGCTGCGGGTGGCGCGCTGGTGCGAGCAAGGGATTGCGCATCCTTCGGCGATCGCCGATAAGTGGCAATGAGCAAGCCGGCATGACCGATGCGATCATGCTGGAAGCGGTGGAGATCGTCGGTCTTCTTCGCACCGGTCAGCTAACCCCGCACGATCTGCTGGATGCACTTGAGGCGCGCATCGCGCTGGTCGATCCGCAGATCAATGCGCTGCCGACGCTGTGTTTCGAGCGCGCCCACGCCCACGCCAACCGGCTGATGCAAATGCCGCTGAGCGAACGCGGCCCGCTGGCCGGGCTGCCTCTGCCGATCAAAGACCTCACCGACGTGAGCGGCGTGCGCAGCACGCAGGGTTCGACCATCTTCGCGCAACATATTCCGCAGCAATCCGATCTACTGGTAGAGCATCTGGAAGCACAGGGCGCGATTGTGTATGGGAAATCCAACACGCCTGAATTCGGCGCCGGCGCCAACACCTTCAATGAGGTCTTCGGCGCGACGCTGAATCCACGCGACCAGACCTTGTCGGTAGCCGGCTCATCCGGCGGCGCGGCTGCTGCGCTGGCCACGGGCATGGCATGGGTCGCGCATGGTTCCGACTTCGGCGGTTCGCTGCGCAATCCGGCCAGCTTTTGCAACATCGTAGGCTTCCGCCCCTCCCCCGGCCGCGTGGCGCGCACACCCGGCGCCAAGATCGATGACTTGCTCAATGTCGAGGGGCCAATGGCCAGAACGGTCAGTGATTGCGCGCTGCTGTTCGACGCCATGTGCGGCGCGGATTCGCGCGACCGGCTATCGCGAGCCGGGCCGCAAGCCGGCGCATGGCTGGCGGCGGCCCGCTCAAATTGGCGGCCGTTACGCGTCGCCTATTCGGCCGATCTCGGGATCACCCCGGTCGACCCGGAAGTCGCGGCGCTGACCAAAAAAGCTGCGCTGCATCTGGCTGGCATCGGCGTCATTGTTGAAGAAGCGCATCCCGATTTTTCAGAAGCGCACGAATGCTTCGGTACGCTGCGCGCCTATACATTTGCCGCATCCAAAGCCGGCTTACTGGCGACGCACCGTGAGCAGCTCAAACCGGAACTGGTCTGGAATATTGAAAAAGGCCTGGCCTTGACTAGTGCCGAACTGATTCGCGCCGAACAGCAGCGCGCACGCATGTGCCGCAGCGCGGATGCTTTTTTTACGCGCTACGACTTGTTGCTTTGTCCGGCCACCATCGTACCGCCCTACCCGGTGGCGCAGCGCTTTGTCGAAAGCTGTAATGGGGTCGCGTTTTCAAACTATATCGAGTGGCTTGCCATCGCGTATGCCATCAGCATCGTCGCCTGCCCGGCCATGTCGCTGCCGTGCGGTTTTACTGGCAAGGGCCTGCCGGTAGGGCTGCAGATCGTTGGACGGGCTGGCGATGACGCGCATGTTTTTGCCGGCGGCCGTTTGCTGGAAGAATTGCTGCAGATGAATACTGGCGTGCCTATTTTGCCGTTCGGAATTTAAGTTTTGAGGTGACCCTCCCTTCGACAGGCTCAGGGCTATCGGAAACCCACGCTGCGCTGCTCAGGGCGAACGGGGGTTTTGTGTAGCGCTTAAAGAAAAACCGTTCGCCCTGAGCAGCGCAGCGTGTCGAAGGGTCACCTCTATCCCCAAATCTACTTAAGTGCCCGGCCCTCATGTAAATCAGTTACTGTCTTCTCGGACTCCACCCCCGGCACCTCTTTACCCGCCAGCGCAAACGCCAAAGTCGCCGCTGAAGGATTCAAACTATCGACCATCGCGCTCGGCATTAAAATCGTCGCGCCTCTTTCCTTCGTCGTTTCATAAATAATATTCATCGCCCGCAATTGCAGCGCGACTGGATGCCCCGCATAAATAGTCGCAGCCTCGACAAATTTCCCGGCAATGGCCGCCTCCGCCGAGCCGAGAATCACCCGCGCCTGCTTCTCGCGTTCGGCTTGGGCTTGACGCGACATGGCATCTTGCAGCGCCTCTGGAATGGCGACGTCGCGGATCTCCACCGAACTAACCGAAATACCCCATGGCGCGGTTTTTCGACTGATCGCATCCTTCAGTGCTTCGTCGGCCTCCTTGCGGTCGGATAACAAGGCCGCCAGCATCGACGCGCCGATCATCTCGCGCAAAGAAGTCTGCGCCACCCGGTCGATGGCTTCCTTAAAATTGGTGATCGCCAACGCGGCTTTTTCGGCATCCTCCACATGCCAGAAAATGATCGCATCGACATTGACCGGCACGGTGTCCCTGGTCAGCGCCTGCTCGGCGTTAAAGGCGGTGGTCTGAATCCGGCAATCGATCACAGCGACCACCATGTCGATGACCGGGATGATGACGAACAAGCCTGCGCCCTTGACGCTTTGCAGCTTGCCCATTCGAAGGATCACGAACTTTTGCCAGACATTGGCCATCTTCAGCGAAAACGCAATGATCACTGCGATCCCAAAGAAAACAAACGCGAAATACGGATTAACCCAGTTCCCGACGGCGAGTCCCGCGAGCATAAAAACAAACACCAGAAATGCGGTAATCGAATTCATGATGGCTCCTTTATTCTGCTTGGTTATGTTGGAATACTACTCCTTTGCCTGTTATCGCCCCGCCAGCAATCTTCGTTGGCGTTACACATCAATACAATTTCATCGTCATCATTTATCGGCCCCATGACGTTATATCGGCATCACCAGACCAGGAGGCCAAGAACATCATGAAAACGTCAATATTAATTCCCGCCGCGCTCGTGGCAATTGCCCTGAGCGGCTGTGTAGTGACGCCTCCCAGCGTGCGCCCCGCCTACGTCGCGCCGCCCGGCGTGGTGTATGTAGAACCAACCTACGCCTCGCC
>DATMOE010000390.1:0-3164 GCA_035568435.1 Herbaspirillum sp.
GCGGGATTCAGGAAATCGATGGCGTTGCGATCGTTGCGCCGGTATCGGTAAAAGCCGTTTTGATGGACGCGCCTGTCGATTTCGAGGCATTTGCCGCGTTGACCGGTTTGGCCGGCAGCAATCGTAAGGGCCCGGTGTTCATCGAAATGCCGCTAGATGTGCAGGCGCGCAATGTTGATTTCGAAGCGCACGATCGGCGCGCGGGGGCGCCGCCAACGGCATCGATGCCGAAAATCGACGATACGGCCCTGCAGCTTTTGGCGGGGAAAATCCGGAGTGCAAAACGACCGACAATTTTGTTGGGTGGCGGCGTGTCGCGCCAGACCGCAAGCGCTTTGCGCGAAGCATTAGCGGGTTTGTCGATGCCGGTGACGACCACCTGGAACGCCAGCGACCGGATCGACGCGGATGCATATAATTACGCGGGCCGGCCAAATACCTGGGGACAGCGCAGCGCCAATCTGGTGATGCAGCAATCCGATCTGCTGATCGCGATAGGTACCCGGCTCGGCATGCAGCAGACAGGTTTCAATTGGCAGCAGTTCGTGCCGAACGGCGAAGTGGTGCAGGTCGAGATCGATGCAGCGGAACTGAATAAGGGCCATCCGCGCGTGGCAATGCCGTTGCTGGCGGATGCCAATGATTTTCTGCCGCGTTTGCTGGCGCTGGATCTGGGGCAGCATCACGACTGGCTCGCTTTTGCGCGCAAGATCCGCAACGCATTGCCTATCGTGGATCCGGTCAACGTTACCCGTCCCGGATTTATTTCCCCTTTTGCAGTAGCAGACCGGTTATCCGATTTATGTTCGGCTGGTGACGTCATTATTCCTTGCAGCAGCGGTGGGGCATTTACCGTCATGATGCAAACCTTTCGGCAAAAAGCCGGCCAGGTGATGATCACCAACAAAGGTTTGGCCGCGATGGGATACGGCCTCTCGGGCGCAATCGGCGCGGCGTTTTCCGATCCGGCACGGCGCGTTGTGCTGGTCGAAGGCGATGGCGGATTTGCGCAAAATCTTCAAGAAATCGGTACCGCCGCCGTTAATAATCTGAACCTGAAGATATTTATATTCGATGATGGCGGTTACGCGTCGATCCGCATGACGCAGCGTAATTATTTCAGCAGCGGCTACATCGGCTGCGATCGTCAAACCGGACTCGGTCTACCCGACTGGGAAAAGTTATTTGCAGCATGGGGCGTGCCGACGATGCGCATTGACGGCGAGGGCCGGTTCGATCAGGGCTTTCAGGCAATGTTCGATCAGCCCGGCGTGGCGGCATTTATTGTGTCGATCGATGCCGAACAAACCTATTTTCCAAAAATCACCAGTCGTATGACCGAATCCGGAACGATGGAGTCTAATCCGTTGCACCTGATGACGCCCAATTTGTCGGAGGAGCTATACCGGGATGTTGTTCAGTTTATTTAACTTAATTTAATTTTTTTAAAGAGACAAAAATGAACAAACGTGAAAAGAAAATGTTGGACATCCTGAAGAAGCTGCGCGACGAATGCGGCGTTGTTTCCATCAAGGCCGAATTCGAAGCGGAAGGCACGCGTACGGACGAATTGCTGCGATTGGTTGAAATTACGCGCCGCGCCAATCTGAAGCTGGCGTTGAAGATCGGCGGCTGCGAAGCCATCCGCGATCTGATCGAAAGTAAGCAAATCGGTGTCGATTACATCATCGCACCAATGGTGGAAACACCGTATGCGTTGAGCAAATTCGTCCTGGCCAAGAACAAGATTTATACTGCCGACGATCAGCTCGACACCGATTTTCTGGTGAACGTGGAAACCATTTCCGGTTTCGATAATGTCGCTGAAATGGCGCGTCTGGCATCGGCTGAAAAAGGCCTCGACGGCCTGGTTTTCGGACGGGTCGATTTTGTCGGCTCCAAGGGTTGGAGGGTCGACGATGTCAATACGCCGAAAGTGACGGATTACGTTGTCAAAGTCGCGGCGATCTGCAAAGAGCACAAGCTCGATATCGTGGTTGGCGGCGCGGTGTCGAAGGATGCACTTTCGACCTTGGAAGAAATCAAAAAAACGTATCTGACGCGCTTTGAAACGCGCAAGGTGATTTTTGCCGCCGGTGCACTGGACAATCCAGGCGTCGACAAGGCCTTGCTCGAAGCTGTGCATTTTGAATTGCTGTGGCTTGAAAACAAGCGCGATTACTACTCGCTGATCATGTCGGAAGACGACGCGCGTATCAAGATGGTCAACGATCGCTGGAAGGTGTTGTCGGGTTCCAGCGAAGCGGCTTGATGGCTTAAATCAAGACGCAATGTGTAAGACAGGAACGCGGATCCTCGGTTGGCAGCGATGAAAACATTGCTGGTAATCGGCGGTTCCGGTTTTTTTGGTAAATCGATTCTCGATGCCTATGGCCGCGGCAGGCTGGCGCCCTGGGACATCGACCGTATCATCGTGGTCGGACGCAGCGCCGATCGCTTCAATGCATTCCCTGCGCTGCATTATCCCGGTGTCGAATTTCTACGCGCCGATATCACTACCGCCGAAACCTTGCCGGCAGCCGATATCGTTATCCACGCCGCAGCGTCGACCGATGAAGCCAGCTACCGGGAAAATCCCGATGCGGAAAGCCGGAATGTCCATGCCGGCACCGCCAATTACTGCCGGATCGCTCGGCAGTATCATCGTGCAAGTCAAATTGTGTACGTCAGTTCAGGCGCCGTATATGGCGTGCAGGCGCCGGATATTTACGGCGTGCCGGAAGTGCTGAGCGAAGCTTCAATTGCGCTGATGCCTGACGGCAAACGGCAATACGCCATCGCCAAGCGGCAGTCGGAGCAAATTGTGCAAACGCTGGCGCATGACGGCCTGGCAGTCAGTATCGCTCGCTGCTTTGCTTTTGTCGGCCGCTGGCTGCCTCGCAACCAGCACTTCGCCATTGGCAATTTCATCGAGGATGGCCTGCGGGGACGGCCGGTGACTGTCAAGGCGTGCACGCCGGTCTATCGCAGTTACATGCATGCCGACGATCTGGTGACCTGGCTAATGACGATTGCAGCGCATGCTGCGCCGATGGAAAATACCGCTGCCGGATGTCCGGTCTACAACGTTGGTTCACCCGAGGCGGTATTGATGGGCGATCTGGCGAAAATGGTGGCCGATTGCTTCGGTGTTGCCGCGCAAG
>DATMOE010000391.1:0-7427 GCA_035568435.1 Herbaspirillum sp.
GAAGACGAGGCGCAAGCCGGCCGGGTCTATCGCAGTTATGTCGCCACATTGTCGGCCTATCAAGCAGTCGACTTTGATGATCTGATCCGTTTGCCGGTGGAATTGTTCCGCCGCAACGATGCCGCGCGCGACAAATGGCAGCGCCGGCTGCGCTATCTGCTGGTCGATGAATATCAGGACACCAATACCTGCCAGTACGAATTGGTCAAGCTGATGGTCACCGGCATCGGCAAAAAACCGTTGTTCACCGCCGTCGGCGACGACGATCAGGCCATCTATGCATGGCGCGGCGCCACCATCGAAAACCTGACAACGCTGCAAGTCGATTTTCCCGATCTGAAGGTCATCAAACTGGAACAAAATTACCGTTCCACCACCCGCATTCTGCAAGCGGCCAATACCGTCATCGCCAACAATCCCAAGCTATTCGAGAAAAAATTGTGGTCCGAGCATGGCCTGGGCGATCCGATCACGGTCATGGCGATGGACGACGATGAACAGGAAGCCGATCAGATCGCCATCATGCTGTCGGCGCACCGCTTCGAACGGCGCGCCAAATTCTCCGACTACGCCATCCTGTATCGCGGCAATCACCAAGCCCGCGTGATTGAAAAATCGATGCGGCGCGAACGCATTCCGTATGTGATGTCGGGCGGCCAAAGTTATTTCGATCGCGCTGAAATCAAGGACATCATCAGCTACCTGCGGCTGATCGCCAATCAAGACGACGATCCGGCCTTCATCCGCGCCGTCACCACACCCAAGCGCGGCGTCGGACAAGCCACCCTGGAAGTGCTCGGCACCGTGGCCGGCCAATGGCAATGCTCGCTGTTCGAAGCCGTCTACAAAGGCGGCATCGAAGGCAAGCTGGCGGATCGTCAGTTATATCCGCTGCGCAAATTCTGCGACTTCATCAACGATCTCGAATCGCGCGCGAGCCGCCCCGGCCCCTCCGGCAGCGGCGAAAATGCGGCCGCTGTATTGGACGACATGATGAAGGAAATCGATTACGAAACGTATTTGTACGATAGCTTCGACGACCGTGCCGCGCTGGCCAAATGGCAGAACGTGATCGACTTCACCAGTTGGCTGAAAGAAAAAGGCAATGGCGGCAAGGACGGCGACGGCGAACTGAAAAACCTGCTGGAACTAACGCAAATGGTCGCCTTGATGACTATGCTCGAAGGCAAGGATGAAGACCCGGATGCGGTGCGGATGTCGACCCTGCACGCCTCGAAGGGACTGGAATTTCCGCATGTGTTTCTGGTCGGCGTGGAAGAAGGGATTCTGCCGCACAAGGGCGACCCCGATGCCCCGGCCGAAAGCATGGGCGCGCGCATCGAAGAAGAACGCCGCCTGATGTATGTCGGCATCACGCGTGCCCAGCGTACATTGCAAATCAGCTGGTGCAAAAAACGCAAGCGCGCACGCGAATATCAGCAATGCGACATTTCCCGCTTCATCAAGGAAATGAAACTCGACGAAGGCACCGCCGTGGCAACCGAAGCGGAAACCATCACGCCGCAAACCAGATTAGCCAATCTGAAGGCGCTGCTGCAAAAACCGCGGGAAGCCTGAGCGATGACTGACACGCAATCATCACCATCGGTAGCCGTCATCGGCGGCGGCCCGGCCGGGCTGATGGCGGCCGAAGTATTGGCGCAAGGCGGGGCACGGGTCGATCTGTACGATGCGATGCCTTCGGTCGGCCGCAAGTTCCTGCTGGCCGGCAAAGGCGGCATGAATATCACCCACGCCGAACCGTATGCCGCCTTCATCACCCGTTATCGCGCAAGGCAGCAGCATGTGGCGCCATTACTGGCTGCTTTCCCGCCCGACGCATTGCGCGAGTGGATTGCCGGCCTCGGCATCGGCACCTTTGTCGGCAGCTCGAACCGGGTCTTCCCCACCGACATGAAGGCCGCGCCCTTATTGCGCGCCTGGCTGCATCGGCTGCGCGCCGGCGGCGTGCATTTTCACATGCGGCATCGCTGGAATGGTTGGCGCGACGACGGCATGCTGCGTTTCGCCACACCCGGCGGCGAAATCGCCGCGCAGTACGACGCGACGATCCTGGCATTGGGCGGCGGTAGTTGGGCGCGCTTGGGTTCGGATGGCGCCTGGAGCGATCTATTGCAGCAACGTGGCGTCGATGTCGCGCCATTGCTTGCCGCCAATTGCGGTTTCGACGTTGCATGGAGCGAGCACTTCCGCAGCCGTTTCGCCGGACAGCCGCTGAAATCGGTGGCCGTTACCTGCACCGATATCGACGGCGCCGTCATCCATCGACAAGGCGAATTCGTCGTCAGCGAACACGGCGTCGAAGGCAGCCTGATTTACGCCTTGTCGGCAGCCCTGCGCGATACCATTGCCGAAGCCGGCAGCGCGCGCATCGTACTCGATTTAATGCCCGACTGGAGCGCCCAACGCGTATTGGATGAAGTGGCGCGGCCGCGCGGTGCACGTTCGCTGTCCAGCCATCTGCAAAGTCGCTTGTCGCTCAAGGGCGTCAAAGCCGGCCTGCTGCGCGAACTGGTGGCGGCGGCCGATTTCAAAGACCCGGCCCGGCTGGCCGCCTGCATCAAGGCGCTGCCGCTGACACTGCTGGCACCGCGTCCGATCGATGAAGCCATCAGCAGCGCCGGCGGAGTCCGCTTCGAAGCGATGAATGCCCACTTGATGCTGCACGCGCTGCCCGGCGTTTTTTGCGCCGGCGAAATGCTGGACTGGGAAGCACCGACCGGCGGCTATTTGCTGAGCGCCTGTTTTGCCGGCGGACGCACCGCCGGCCTAGCCGCATTAGAATGGTTAAGGCAACGCTGATGAAGCACTATCCGCACCAAATGGAGAATAGACGTGAATCCCGAAGATAGATTGATTGCAATCGAAACCAAGATCGCCCAACAGGAAGATCTGGTCGAATCGCTGAACCAGACTATTTATAGTCAGCAGAAGAAAATCGATCAGTTGGAAGATTTATTTTCGGCCCTGGTACGGCGCATCAAAGACAGCGGCGGCGCCGATCGTCAACCGAGTAGCGAAAGCGAAAGACCGCCGCACTACTAAGCTGCCCCGCACTGCACCACACAGAAAATGTCCGCCGAACGCCGCATCGCCCATCTCGACATGGATGCGTTTTACGCCTCCGTCGAATTACTGCGCTATCCGGAGTTGCGCGGCCAAGCGGTGGTCATTGGCGGCATCTCGGGCCAGCCGCAGCGCAATGGCGACGGCAGCCTCACCTTCGCCAGACTGCGCGACTATACCGGCCGCGGCGTCATCACCACCTCCACTTACGAAGCCAGAGCGCTGGGCGTGTTCTCGGCGATGGGCACCATGAAAGCGGCCAAGCTGGCGCCGGACGCGATATTGCTACCGGTCGATTTCGATTCATACCGTCATTATTCGCGCCTGTTCAAAGCCGCCGTGCGCGACATCTGCCCACTGATCGAAGACCGCGGCATCGATGAAATTTATATCGATCTCAGCGAGCACCCCGAGCAAACCTTAGCGTTGGCGAAAACCATTAAACAAGCGGTCAATGAAGCCACCGGCCTATCCTGCTCGATCGGCATCGCACCCAATAAGCTGCTGGCCAAAATCTGCTCCGAACTGGATAAGCCGGATGGCATTACGATCATCGGCATGGACGACATCGCTACCCGCATCTGGCCGCTGGCCGTCAAGAAAATCAACGGCATCGGCCCGAAAGCGAACGCCAAACTGGCCGCGCTCGGCATCCATACTATTGCCGAACTGGCGCAAGCCGACGCCGATCTGCTGCAAACCAACTTCGGGCGCACTTATGCGGCCTGGCTGCTGCAGGTAGCGCATGGCCGCGACGAACGTGCGGTGACGACCAGTTCCGAATCGAAATCCATCAGCCGTGAAACCACCTTCGAACGCGATCTGCATGCGGTGCTGGATCGCGAAATACTGTCCGGAATATTTACCCGGCTATGCACGAAACTGGCCGCCGATCTGGTGCGCAAAGGCTATCTTTGCAAAACCATCGGGATCAAATTGCGCTATGACGATTTCCGCACCGTGACGCGCGATCTGACGCTGCCCTCGCCTACCGCAGACGCCGCCGTCATTCGCCGCGCTGCCGCGGAATGCATCCGCCGGGCGGCGTTGGATCGCAGGCTGAGATTGCTGGGCGTGCGGGCTAGTGCTTTGTCTAAAGCCGATGCATCGCCGCAGGACGATTCTGCTGTACAGGGTGAACTGGGATTTTGAATGTCAACGAATCGATGATGGGAAATCAGATAAGCGTCGCCACGATATTTTATCGCTCGTGATTGCCGCGCCGAACAGCACGATTGCACCGCCAGCAAACATCATCGGTGTAAGCTCTTCACCCAAAAAGGCAGCGCCGCAAATGATCCCGAAGACGGGAATCAGAAAGGTGACTGACGCAGCATACGCAGCCCCGACGTTTTCAATGAGACGAAAAAATAGTACATAAGCAAAGCCAGTGCAGACAATGCCAAGTGCGGCAACGCAGCTCCATGCGGATACCGAGATCGCGTGCGCTGGCCACAGCAATAATGCCAGCGGCGCCAGCACAATTGAGGAGAAGAACTGGCTCCCGAAAGCGACCACGAACGCTGGCACGCCGGCTAAGTAACGCTTGGAATAGTGCACCGCAAAGCCATAGAACAACGTGGCGGCTAGCGCAGCGCCTATTGCCAACGGAGCGCCCGATACACCCGCATCGAAAGTGTCACACACCAAAACGACAACACCAACAAAACCGAGTAGCAGGCCGACAATTTGCTGCCGCCCCATCGACACTTGAAATCCGATACTGGCAATGAGCGCTGCCCACAGAGGGGTTGTCGCATTCAGGACCGAATCCAATCCCGCGCTCACGGATAAGCTCGAATAGGCAAAAAAACAAAACGGAATCGCAGAACTGGTGACGCCGACGACCAGCAAATGACCCACTTTAGCTTTGAACTGACCACGCGCCACAGACGATCGCATAAACGGCAGCAATACAAGTGTCGCAATCCCGACGCGCAGGGCCATCAGCGGAATTGGGCCGAATTCGGGTGCGGCGACGCGCATAAATAAAAACGATGCGCCCCATACGGCGGCCAAAATAATCAGTTCAATGAAATTCATAAGCGTCGCCTTTGTGCGTCAGATTAATTCGATTTAAGTTCGGACAAATCCTCAAAGAAATCAATGAGCGTATGTACTTGCGTACTCGGGTTCATTTCTTTTGTATCCACTGCATGTTGGAATACTCTAGAAGCCGTATGACGTGCAACTGGAAGTTTATCGAGTAGCAAATCGAAGACGCTTTTCTTTGCGCCTTTGTCATACCGCTCCATGCCTTCACAAGCGCGCAAATCTGCACCAAGACGATCTCCTGCCGATTCATTGCCCGCCGTTCTATAGGGCTTGCGGCTGTAGTCGAAATGCAGAAGATACCAAAATTCAAAGCACGGATAGGATGCGATGACCGTCACTTTTTCTGCTGCGTCCGCCGTGGCAATCGCGGCTTCGAAACTTTCGTGCGTATCCCGGTCAATGGCGCAAAATACCCGATCAAACTTGGCGCTGCGTTCAATCGCATTCGCGACGATCCCTTTCGGATCGGTTCTTCCGCAATGCGATATCTCCACCGTTACGTTGATACGAAAATGATAAGTGGCATCTTCAAGATACCGCTTCGCCGATTTACTATCTTCACAAACGACAAGCACCGTTGGGCGCGGCTTGAATTGCGGTTTTCTGCGCTCGAACGATTTGGCTGATCGTCCCATGCTTAATCCCGGCGGACAATTGGAAGCCCTCGATATCGGCCTTCGTAATACCGTTTCTCCAAATCCTCACCTTCGCGGCCTTCAAATTCATAAATAGAACGAAGCGTCGTTGCACCGTTAGCATCCCTCTCCGTGAGCCAGAATTGATCGCGGCGTAGAAGTTTGGTGTCCATGAGGTGCGTGTCATGCGCGGAAAAAATAAGCTGCGCGGGGTTTTCGTAAGTCAGATGTTTCTCTACCAAACTCGCAACGATCTTTGGATGAAGACTGCTATCCAATTCATCTATTACTAACACGCCAAACGAACGATCATTTTCAAGCATGAGCCAAGGCAACCAAAAACCAATCAATCCTTTGGTTCCATCCGACTCTTCTTCAAAGTCGAAATCTGCCTCTCCTAAAGCAGTTTTGTGCGTAAAGACCGTTTTCAGTATTGGCTTTATATTTTCTTCGATCGACTCGCCGAATTCACTTCTATTTTGTCGGAGGACCGCACCTAATCCGTCTAACGATTCGAAACGCAATCTTGTTACAGGGACATCTAAACTCTGAAGAAACGATGTGATGTGTTTAGTCCCATACGGCTCTCCCTGGAGTAGATCTTGTGTGGAATTGGCCCAACTACGCAAGTCTGGATCAAATAAACCTTTTTTTAGCCAAGCAAATGGCGCCCTCAACTGCTGCAGTTCTTCACTGCTGTTGGCTACCGCTTGCGATATAAATAATGATTTCGGCCCCGTCAATTGTCGCCATGCGTTATGTAGCTCTTTGCCGCCTTCCAGTTTCGTCCCAAATCTATAATCATCAACTTTACCGTCATAAATACGCTCATACAGCACGCTTGCTTTTCCGTTAGGAAAAGCAGTAAGCCGTTCCTCAACGATGCGCTCTTTGGTCACCGCCAAATCAAATTGATAACGTAAGGCATCTTTTATAAAGTGAATTTCAAATCGGCTGGGCTTCGTTGCAAGCAGAGGGTCAAAACGAAATGGCATCACCGGGAGATCCGACTGTGCATTTGGACTTCTATGCGCAATAGTTTTGATGACTCCCAGAGCTTTGATTAAATTACTTTTACCGGAAGCATTCGGCCCATAGATCGCCACCAATTTGAGTAAGGCAGGTAATTTTTCGCCTTTTACAATCGGCTTGAATGTATTTTCTTTTTTGTGCAGACGTGATGCGGCAACCATGGAAAACGTTTGCCGTTCTCTGAATGAACGATAGTTACTTAATGAGAACTCTATTAGCATGCAGAAATCTCGCCGATTTATTAATATGGCGACACTTTACTACTTAAACTACAGTTTTTTTGCAGCTTATGTCAAATTACACTGAAATTACAACGAAATATAAGGAATAAGTCCTGAATAATTACACATCATATCGATCAGGAAATCCTAATATTGTGTAAACAGACTCTTTCTCAGGGTGGCTACGGCCAATGATAAAAGCGGCAATGAACACCGGAATCGCGGCGGCGAGAACCTGACACCGTGTAAAATCAAACATTTTTCGCGGAACGCCATGTGGTTTAAGAACCTTCAGATTTACCTTCTCCCAGCGCCGTGGGCAATCACCCCGGAGCAACTGGAAACTTTCCTCGCACCGCAAGCCTTCACGCCCTGCACCAGTCTGGAAATGCTGAGT
>DATMOE010000392.1:0-2306 GCA_035568435.1 Herbaspirillum sp.
CGCTTCGATAATATCGCCTCGGCCATCTACAAATTCGTCTGGGATGAGTATTGCGACTGGTATCTGGAAGTCGCGAAAGTGCAGCTCCAGAGCGGCAGCGAGGCGCATCAGCGCGGCACCCGCCGCACCTTATTGCGCGTGCTGGAAACGGTGTTGCGCCTGGCCCATCCGGTGATCCCGTTTGTCACCGAAGCCTTGTGGCAAAGCGTGGCGCCGCTGACCGACAGGAAAGTCGATCCGGCCGGCGATTCGATCATGCGTCAGGCTTATCCCGAAGCGCAACTCGATAAGATCGACGAAGAAGCCGAAGCCTGGATGACGCAATTGAAAGCGCTGACCGATGCCTGCCGCAACCTGCGCGGCGAAATGCAATTGTCGCCGGCGCTGCGGGTGCCGCTGATGATTGAAAGCAGCGCTGACGCGGCACAACAAGCACGCTTGACTTCGTTCCTTCCGTACCTGCAATCATTGGTGAAGCTATCCGAAGCGCAGGTCGTGCCTGCACTGCCGACGGATTCACCGGCGCCGGTGGCCATCGTTGGCGACATCAAACTGATGCTGATTGTGGAAATCGATGTCGCGGCGGAACGCGAACGGCTCTCCAAGGAAATCACCCGCATCGGCGGCGAAATCGTCAAGGCGCAAGGCAAGCTCGGCAATGAAAGCTTTGTTGCGCGCGCGCCGGCGCAAGTGGTGGCGCAAGAGCAGGAACGCGTGGCCAATTTCTCGGCGACGCTGGACAAGCTCAAGGAACAGTTTGCCAAGCTGCAAAATTCATAATAGTCTGAACCTCCGCGGCGGCATCTCGCCGCTCTCGGAGGAGACATAATGAAAAAACACATCGTAATCGCCGGCCTGATGCTGGCCATCGGCGCCGCCGGCAGCCTGACATCACTGGCTGCCTGGGCCGACGGTTCGCCAGTCGGACTCTGGAAAACCATCGACGATAAAAGCGGCCAGCCGAAATCGTTAATTCGCATCAGCGAAAGCGATGGCATGTTTTCGGGCAAAGTCGAAAAACTGTTTCGCAACCCGGATCAGGATCAGAATCCAAAATGCGGTAAATGCGAAGGCGCGTTGAAGGATCAACCGATTATCGGCATGACCATTCTGAGCGGCCTGAAAAAAGACGGCGACGACTACGACGGCGGACAAATCCTCGATCCGGCCAACGGTAAATTTTATAAAGGCAAATTATCGCTTGCCGAAGATGGCAAGAAGTTGAATGTGCGGGGGTATATCGGGGTGCCGATGCTGGGGCGGACGCAGATTTGGCTGCGGGAAGAGTAAGGGGAATTTTTAAACAAACCCCACCGTCAACCCCTGCAAGGCAATCCCCGAAAAAGCCGTAATCCAGGTTTGCCCGGCCTGAATCGGATACGCATCCGTCCACGTCCCAGTCGTGATGATTTCCCCGGCCCGCAAGGGCGCCGCGCCAGGCTGGCTTTTCAAAAGCCGTTGCAACTGCAGCAAAGCATGCAGAGGGCTATCCAACAAATCGTTGCAAAATCCAGCCGCCCGCAAAACCGCATGCTGATCGCTGCTGCACGATAGCGAAACGCTGGAACTGGTCAGCAGCATCGCCAGATTGCGGCGCGTAGCCGCCGACAAAACGTGCGGCTCGCCGATAATCAGCATGCCGTGCAGACCGAACCCGGCAATCACATCGGCGACGGTGAATTCCCAATTGGTGAATGGGCAGACAACAATCTCAAATCCATGCGCCATCCATTCGATGCAATCGGCGATCTGATCCAGTGTTGCATTCGGCGGCGGCGCCGAGCCCAGCTTAAAAATAATCTCCGGCTCGATCCTCGGCTGCAGTGCGCCGTACAAACTTTGAATGCCGTGATTATCCTGCGCGTAGCGCACGGTGGTATCGAAAATGGGCGCCCAGATCGGCGTATTCGCTTCACCCCCATCCGTAATGCCGTAGCGATCCATATCCTTGCGCACGGCAAAGCCGATTTTCCGGCCGACTTGCGTCTCGCCCTGCGCGGTGCGGATCGCAACGATACGGTTGGCAATTTGATAAGCATCCGACACGGATAACGGCTCTTGCGCAGACAGTAGCGGCAGCACGCGGCTCTCGGCGCGCGCATCCAGCAATGCATGCGCATGACGGCTGGCCTGGCTGGACATAAGCATAGAGAGTTTCCCGCTGGATATAGTTAATAGCTATTTATTGTCGATTACGCTTAGTTTTTATACAAGCATAGTCAATATATTTATCTCAATAGTTTCGAACAACAACCGAAACTATTCGATACATGATGACTACCGAAAGCAGTTGCCAAGCAGATAAC
>DATMOE010000393.1:0-8061 GCA_035568435.1 Herbaspirillum sp.
GAACGCCGCCACATCAAGCAACACCATCGCTAGCTTGACCGATCCAACCTCGACCAGTGCGGCTTCGACCAGCGCCACCTCGACCACGCCGGCCACTTCGACCACCCATAGCGCCAATGCAGAGGCGGCGCATCGTCGTCATTTGGCGCAGTCATCGCAAACATCGCAGAGCAGCACCGCGATCCAGTCGTATGCCTTCGGCTCGACACCAACGGCGTCCACGTCGGTCAATACCATCAGCTAAGTCTGGCCTCAGATGCGTCGGCGCAATAGCGCCGACGCTGCAGACAATCGGCGGTGGCTTTCGGTGAATGAAGCACCGCCTTTTGTCTCTGACTTCTCTGACTTGCACACATGAATAATCTCGTAGAGGCTCTAATCGTCGATGACGACGCTGCAATCCGTGATTTGTTAATTACGTATCTCGGCGATTTCGGCATTCAGGCCAGCGCTGCCGGCGATGGCGTGGAAATGCGACAGGCGCTGGCGCGGCGGCGCTTCGACATCATCATTCTGGATCTGATGTTGCCGTCGGAAGACGGGCTTTCCTTATGCAGCAGCATCAGATCGGTGTCCGACATCCCGATCGTCATGTTGACCGCCCGCGCCGAGTCGCCCGACATTGTGGCCTGCCTGGAAATGGGCGCCGACGATTACGTCATCAAGCCCTTCGATCCACGCGAACTGGTGGCGCGATTGCACACCATTTTGCGGCGCGCCGCCGGCAAGTCGCCGGCGCTCGTATTGCGCCCGCAGGCATCCAACCAAATCACTTTCAGCGGCTGGACTTTAAATCAAGCGACCCGGGAACTGACCTCGCCGCAGCGATTGGTGATCCCGCTATCCAACGGCGAATTTCGCCTGCTTTTGGCATTCGTCGCAAAGCCGCGCGTGGTCTTAAGCCGCAGCGAGCTGTTAAGCACGGCCCGCGGACAGACCCTGGAAGCATTCGATCGCGCCATCGATTTAATGGTCTCCCGACTGCGCCAGAAGTTGGAAGTTGATGTCAGGACGCCACAACTGCTGCGAACAATTCGCGGCGAAGGCTATTGTCTGGATGCCGAAGTGAGCCGATGAAACTGGCTGAGGCAATAAAATGTAGTGTGTGAAAATAAATAAAAATGATAAATTCACGTACTGACTTCTCTGTCTGGCACGCGAGCGAAAAGCTTTTTCTTGACGTGACTCGTTGCTAAGTTTTAAAGATTTCTTAAGGGCAATAATTTGCCCGGATGCATGCATTGCGCTTACCGACTTTTGCACATTTAGGAGATTTTTATTGTGGCGAACTATGGATGATGCATCTCCGTTTAAATTTCGTCCTCATGACCTTGGTGTTCGTCAGTGGCTTGCCATTCTCGTTGTTGGATGCATCCTGCCGCTATCAGGTATGGCAGCATTTCTCATTTTCAATTTTTATCAACACGAACAGATACGATTAATTAGTAATGCCATCCAGCAGGCGCACGCAATAAGCGCTGAAGTAGATCGGGATATCGTGCGTACCGAGGCGGCACTCCAGGTACTTGCGACCTCCAGTAGTTTCGTCAACGCTGACTTTAGCGCGTTCTATCCACAGGCGACCAAGGCGCTGCAAAGTATGCGGGCCGATAGCATTGTTGTGGTGGATATCACAGGGCAGCTACTGCTTTCCACCAGCCGCCCATTTGGCAAAGCACTGCCGAAGTTAACGACTGCGCCTTTATTGGAACGTATCCAAAAAACAGGCCAACCGGGTGTTTCCGATCTCTATATCGGGCCTCTGGTGAATCGTTTCATTTATACCGTTACCGTACCCATCAAGCATAACGAAATCACCCAAATGTTGTTGAGCGCAAGCTCCACGCCGGCACCGCTTTTCAATATATTGAACGAGAAAAAGTTTCCGGCTAGCTGGCGAGTCAGCGTTGTCGATAGCAGCGGCACTATCGTGGCGCGCACGCATGACATGGAGAAATTTCTTGGCAGGAAAATAAAACCGGTATCTTTGCAAAAAATCAGAACTGCGTATGAAGGTAGTTTCAGGTCGGAAAACCTGAGCGGCGTTTCTATGATGAATGTTTATAGTCGCTCACCAACTACGCAGTGGACCATCGTGATGGGCATACCGTTCGACGAAATGACGGAGGGACTTCGCTATACGCTTTACTGGTTAATCGTCGTCACAATAGTGGCCTTGTCTGCCGGGCTCGTATTTGCCTGGTTTGTCGGCGGCAATATTGCACAATCCATCATTGCATTAATCCAGTCGGCAACTGTAATCGGTTCCGATGACATATTGCCGATACCGTACCTGCACTTCCGGGAAGCTAATCAATTGGGCCGGGCGTTACAGGATACCTCGAACAAATTATGGCAATCTCAAATCAGTTTGCGCGAAAAAGATCTGCAACTGACCCAGGCGGCAGAGGCCGTGAAGCTCGGTATCTGGATCTTCGATTTCGCGGAAAATAAGATCTGGGCCTCCGATCAGTGGCGGGTGTTGTTTTGTTTTTCCGGTGTAGAGACGATAGAAATTGGGGCGGTCCTGAGCAGGATTCACCCTGATGACCTCGTCGCTGTGAGGCAAACCGTTATGACATTGACGCCGCCCAATCTGGAATACGACATCGAATATCGTCTTCAACTCCCTGAGGGAGGGATACGCTGGATTGCATCGCGCGGTCGTATCGACTATGCCAGTGCCGGCCACGCATTGAGAATCCGCGCTGTCTCGTTCGACATCACATTACGCAAGCAGGCCGAGTTGGATCTGCAGCAAAAGAAAATAGAAATCATACATTTGTCCCGTGTCGTCATGCTGGGCGAATTGTCCGGTGCGCTAGCGCACGAATTGAACCAACCGCTTACTTCCATTCTGAGTAATGCACAAGCGGCACAGCGCTTTTTGGCAAAGGATGATGTCGATCTGAACGAGGTGCGGGATATCTTGCAGGACATTGTCGACGAGGATAAGCGGGCTGGAGAGGTGATTCGCCGCTTGCGGGGATTACTGACTTCTGGAGAAATTCAGGCGCAGTCGGTCGATGTTAATTATCTTGTATCGGAAGTCGGAAAATTGCTTCGCAGCGATCTGATCACGCAGGGCGTCGAACTGCATATGGAATGTGCGGCGGATCTGAAACGCATCAATGCCGATCCAGTGCAACTGCAACAGGTCATGATCAATCTGATCATGAATGCCTGTGACGCCATCAAGACAGGAAAAGGATTCGGACGCAGGATCGTTGTGAGAACCGGTTTTTACGATGCCGACAATGCTGAGGTGGCCGTCATCGATCAAGGTGCTGGTATTGCGCCTGGCAATCTTGAAAAAATCTTCGGCGCGTTTTACACCACGAAAGAGAACGGCATGGGATTGGGTTTATCGATCTGTCGCAACATTATTGAAGCAAACGGCGGGCGGATTTGGGCTGAGAACGATCCCGGTCATGGCGCGAGTTTTCACTTCTGCTTACCGCTATGTAGCGATGAAACGCCATGAGCATCAAGCCTCGCGTCTTTCTGGTTGATGATCAAGCTGATGTATTGAAGGCTTTATCGCGCTTGCTTTGTTCCGCCGAGTTTGAAGTGATGACGTTTGAATCCGCGCAGGATTTTCTCGATAGCGGCAATGCCGATGCACTGGGTTGCCTGGTACTGGACTTGTCCATGCCAGGCATCACAGGTCTCGCGCTTCAGAAAATCCTGACGCTGCGCGCAAGCGTATTGCCGATCGTCTTTTTGACCGGTTACGGCGATATCGACATCGGTGTTGCGGCGATGAAACTTGGCGCCGTTGATTTCCTGACCAAACCAGTTGATGGCGATAAGCTGATTGCCGCAGTGCGGACCGCAATCGAAAAAAACCGCCAGGCAAACCTGAGGCGCGCGGAACTTGACGACATACATCAACGCTTGGTCAGCCTCACAGCGCGTGAGCGTGAGGTTCTGGCTCTGGTCGTAGACGGCAAGCTAAATAAGCAAGCGGCTGACGCGCTGGGTACGGTAGAAAAGACCATTAAAGTGCATCGCGCGCGCGTGATGAAGAAGATGAAAGTAAAGTCACTCGCCGAACTGGTGCGCTTAGCGAGCCGCGCAGGCGTTCCGAGTTCGGATTTCGATAGATAGTGATCTGAGCCCCCCGTATAAGACCAAAGTCCAATATTCTCGGTCGATCCAATCTCGTATCGTGAGGTTATGGAAAGACACCCCCCCTGGATTGCAGTGATAGACGACGACCCCTCCGTTCGTCAGGCCTTGCTGCGGCTGTTGCGCTCAGCCGACATTAAGGGACGCGCCTTCGCTTCCGGGGCAGCGTTCCTTGGTTTCGCTACCACCACGCAACCCGCTTGCGTGGTGCTGGACCTGCACATGCCGGACATTAGCGGCTTTGACCTGCAATCCTGGCTGGCGCAGCATTGGCCGGACATGCCGATCATCATCATGACGGGGCAAGACCATCCTGAGACGGCAAGGCGTGTCATGGTCCATAAGCCGATCGCCTATCTGCGCAAGCCCATGGATGAACTTTTATTGCTTGACGCTGTCACGTTAGGTTTACAGAAAAGCGAGGAAGTAACAACGGCGAGATTTACAGTCGACGCAGGTCTCATAAATCAAGATGATCTACCCGATCCCGGCGGCAAAACGGGCCATTGAAAACTAAAAATTTCCAGGAGGAAACAACATGAAGCGGCTCGCATTAGTAACGGGAGGCATGGGAGGATTAGGTGAAGCAATTTGCATCAAGCTTTGCACGCTCGGCTACCAAGTGGTGGCCACGTATTCGCCAGGCAACACGAAAGCCTCGCAATGGTTGACCGAGATGGAACGGCAGGGACATCAGTTCCAGGCTGTGCCATGCAATGTTGCCGATTACGATTCAGCACAGGCATGCGCGTCCTTTGTTGCCCAGAATTACGGCGCGATCGATGTGCTGATCAACAATGCCGGCATCACGCGCGACATGACATTTAAAAAAATGGACAAGGCTAATTGGGATGAGGTGATGAGAAACGACCTCGACTCGATATTCAACATGACGAAACCTGTCTGCGATGGCATGACTGAACGCGGTTGGGGCCGGATCATCAACATCTCCTCAGTCAATGGTCAGAAAGGCGCATTCGGCCAGACCAATTATTGCGCCGCCAAGGCCGGGATGCATGGCTTCACTAAAGCGCTCGCGCTGGAAGTCGCTCGCAAAGGCGTGACAGTCAATACGATATCGCCCGGTTACATTGGCACCAAGATGGTGCTGGCGATCGATGAAGACATCCTGAAGACCAAAATAATTCCGCACATCCCGATGGGGCGTTTGGGCAAGCCGGAAGAAGTCGCGGGACTGGTGGCCTACCTGGCCTCAGATGAAGCCGCCTTCCTGACTGGCGCAAATATTGCTATTAATGGCGGGCAACACATGTTCTAAAAATAGGATGGAGCGGGATGGATAAATTCAACGGCTTTCGTTTGGAAGCCGTGATGTCTCTGTATAGCTGACTTGGAAAATAAAATTATGGAACATAATTCTGTAAAAATTTCTGATGCACCTAAAACGGGGCATCTTCAAGCATTCTTGTTGAGTCAACTCACCGCAATCGATTCTTGCCCCGACAGTGAGTTTGCATCCCGCTTTAACATTTTCGTCATTGCGTTTGAGGAAATTTTCCGCCGTCAGGAAAAAGAACGTGAAAACCTTGCCTTCGATGAAGTCGAAGTCGAAGTAGACAGAACGATGTATGTAGAACTGATGGATATTTTTCGTCACGCGCTGGCGCGGATCGTGTCCGAGGACATTTACTTCGCCCGAAAAATCATCTTCCTTTTAGCTTATCGATTTTTGCAAAAATCGCCTCCCGGCAGCGCGACTACTTTCGTTAATCCGTTGTGAGTTGGCTTTTCCTTTAAATTTTTCCTGTAGCGGTGACCCTTCGACAGGCTCAGGGCGAACGGTGGTTTTTCTAAATTTTCACAAAACCCCGTTCGCCCTGAGCCTGTCGAAGGGTCACCGCTACAGGCAAAATTAAAAACAACGATGCCTATGCGCCGCGATAAATCAAGCGACGCTTGCCCCGGTCTTCGCAATGATATCGGCAGAAGGAAGCTGTTCAACTTTCCAGCAGAGATCCATTAAATTCTTGGATTGTGCATTCGGTAAAATGCCATCCACCAGATCCGTGAATTTCGCTTCCAGTTGCTGGTCTGTCATCGGTACTTCGATGCTGCCGATCGCATGCTCGATAAAACGATGCAGCTTGCGCCCGTCCTTCATCACGATCGTCATATCGACCTGTTCCGGCTTGATCGCCGGATCGATGGTCGTGTTGACGCGATCGCGCAAGGCAATCGTCTTGGGATCGCGCACCGCGCGATCGCTATACTGTTTCTCGCCGGCAGCGCCATCGATGATGGCGACGGCCACCGAATGGTAGACGCTGAATTTTCCTTCCAATCCGATCTGCGGTGTTTTCTTGCCGGTCAATTCAAGCACCAACGGATGCACGCGCAAGTCGATATGGTCGATCTGGTCCGCTGTCAGATGGTATTGGTTGCGTAACTGGATCGCCGCATCGATCGCCGGGTGAATCACGATGCCGCAGGCAAACGGTTTGTAGGTATTCAATGCGGCTTCATACCTTTTTCCGAGTCCTTCGGTAATTTCCCGATAATCCTGTTTGGTGCTGATGGTATTGGCCCATCCCCTTTTGGCCTCGATCATGCTATCCGAACTGGTAAAGTTTTGCGCGGCCAATATCGCGGCGAATAAGCCGTTGGCGGCGGCCCGGCCCGGATTGAAACTCTTGTTCATCGAGCCGAAGGATTCACGCAGACCCACCGGCTGCGAAGCGGCCAGTCCCAGTGCCCAGACCATTTGCTGCTCGCTCAGGCCGAGCAGCTTGCCAGCGGCCGCCGCCGCGCCGAATACGCCGGCGGTACCGGTGATGTGCCAGCCGACGTCATAGTGATTCGGATACACGGAATTGCCGATCCGGCATTCGGTTTCTACACCGAGGATCAGTGCATTCATGAATTCCTTGCCCGACACCGGCCGGTATTCGGACAGGGCGAGGATGGCGGATATGACCGGGCCGGCCGGATGAATAATCGTTTTGAGATGGGTATCGTCGAAGTCAAATATGTGGCTGCTGACGCCATTGACGAAAGCGGCGTTCATGATATCGAAGCGCTCTTTACGGCCCAGTAAAGTGGCCTGCGACGGCGCGGAAAACGGCTTCAGTGCGGTGACTGCGCGCTCTACCGTTTCGTGATGTGAGCCGCCGACCGCAACGCCGACCCAGTTCAGCAGCGTACGTGCACCTTCTTTGCGCACGTTTGCCGGCAAGTCCTCATAGCGCGCGTTCACAAGATAGCTGGCCAGGGTCTTGGTAACGCCGTGTGCGGCTGGCGCAGCAGTGGTCGGTACTGGCACTGGCGCGGATTTTGCATCTGTTGTCTGCGCCATGCCGGTAATGGGCGTCGCCGCGGCGGCGATCGAGGCTGCGGTGCTTACTTTCAGAAATTGACGTCGGTCGAGATTGTTCATGCAAGGTCTCCTGTTGTTATGATTTTAGAAAAGATATTACAGGCGGTAGTATCGTCGAAAATCCTGTAGCTAGCCATCGGCGCCCGCGGACATCTCCACGCGCTGCATCCCGCCGCGAAAAGAGCGATAATTATGTGTTTTTCCCCCTATGGGCTCAGGTTTTAACTCCACGCCCAATCACCATCATTCAGGTAGATTTTTATGTCCGAGCTTGCAGCAGGCTCCCCGCCGCGCTTTCTTTCGCTTAATCCAAAACCGCTAGTTATTGCACTTCTATTAATCGTCGCGGGCGTGCTTTACCTCGCCTCCGTAGCCGGCCCGCGTCAAGCGGGGCTATACGTCGTCGGCGCGTTGATGGGTTTGACGCTGTATCACGCGGCGTTCGGTTTCACCTCGGCCTGGCGCGTTTTTATTGCCGATGGGCGCGGGGCCGGGTTGCGCGCGCAGATGCTCATGCTGGCGCTCGGGACACTGCTGTTTTTCCCCGTGCTGGCCAATGGCGCGCTGTTCGGGCACGCGGTGACCGGCCTGGTATC
>DATMOE010000394.1:0-11847 GCA_035568435.1 Herbaspirillum sp.
GCGCGGTGCTGAAAGAAGTAGGTCGTGCCGATGGCCAGCAGGGCTGTTAATTGCATGGACTCACCCAGCCCGGAAATAAAGCGGTACAGCAGGAGATCGGGCATGCCATGGACATACGCGGTCAGATAGGTGGCGATGGAAAAAACGATCAACCCGAGCATCGCCACGTTCTTGCGGGACACGCGTCCCAGCAGATAACCGGTCGGTATGCCGGCAACGCCCATTCCAAGCGTAAAGACAGTCGCTGCCAGCCCGACTTGCGGCACGCTCAAACCGAGTGCATTTCGCACATCGGTCGCCAGAACTGAGAAAAGTTGCCGATCCATCGCGTTAACAATGTAAGACAACAGCAATACGACAAACATGCCAAGCGCAGCTTTATGCTTCCCCATTTGAATTCCACTCCCCCGTATTAATGCGCAATCGTTATCGTTGCCGCAGCCTTCGCGCAGCAAAGTTGCGATGCTATCACGCGTGCAATTCACGCGTTCAAACGCATCGCTCGTCAAACGAAAACGGTATGTGCCTAAACGGTGATGTCGGAAACGATCCCGGTTCTCCGGCCGATCCGCTCGAACGCGGCAAGCGCCGTATCGAGGTCTTCTCTGGTGTGGGTCGACATGACGCTCAGCCGCAGACGCTGACCGTCTTTCTTGACCGCAGGATATTCAATCGAATTCAGAAAGATGCCTGCTTCGTCGAACTGCTTGCAAACTTCGCGAATATTCACGTCCACAGGAATTCGAACCGGGATGATCGAGGACTCGTGGAAGGTTTTGAAACCGAGCGCGCTCAGGCCAGCCACCAGGTAGGCGGCGTTCTCATGCAGGCGGACGATCCGTTCCGGTTCGCGCTCGATCACTTCCATCCCGCCGAGCACACCGGCCACCGTTGTAATCGGCAAATGGGCCGAAAACATGTACGAGCGTGAGCAGAACCTGAGGTAATCGATCACCTCACGGTCGGCACTTAGAAACCCGCCGGTCATGCCAAAAGCTTTGCTGAAGGAGCCCATGCAGATATCGACGCCGCCCTGCATGCCGAAATGCTCCGTTGTGCCACGGCCGGTTTTGCCCATGACGCCAGTACCATGCGCGTCGTCGATCACCAGTGTCGCGCCATATTCACCGCAAAGCTCGCTGATCCGAGGCAAGGGAGCCAAATCGCCGTCCATCGAGTACACGCCTTCGGTCACCACAAATATCTGACGATTGGGTCGCGCTGCGCCTTTCCGAACGCGAATCAACAGCCGCTTGAGGTGCTCCGCGTCGTTATGCGCGAAGCGGATTGCCTTGAGGTCGGTCGTCGCCGCTGCGAGAGCAATGCCGTCATAAAGGCTGGCGTGGTTGTACTCGTCGTAGAGCAGCACGTCGTCATCCCTGAGCAGGCTCGTGACCCATCCCAGATTGGCTTGGTAGCCAGAGCCGTACAGCAGCGAATCTTCGGTATTCTTCAGAATCGACAGTCGACGTTCCAGCTCTATATGAAGCTGCGTCATCCCGCCCAGCAAGGGCGGCCCGCCCACGCCCGCACCGAACGTCTCCAGCGCCTGTTGGATGCGCCCAAGCACGTGCGGATGCGTGGTCAGGCCGAGATAGTTGTTCGAGCCGAACATGATCATCTCTCTGGTAGTGCCGTCGACCCCTCTCACCCGCACGCGGTTCGATACCGCCGACACGATTTCCCTGCCATAGTGCGCAAGCCCCTTGGCGCGTGATTCACGGTAGTACTCTGAGAAAGGTTTGACGCGGCCTAACAGCGTGGTGGCCTCAGTCTTGAAGAATTCCGACAATGAAAAATTCTCACCGTTATTTGTAGACGCCACAGATTCCAGATCTGCAGCGGGCGAACCATGTGACATGGTGTGTCCTTTGGAATGACCGGCTTTTTGGGCCGTTGTATATAAATGAGCTGAAGTGCATTGCATGGCGCTAGGTCGCGGTCCGGCGAGGCTACTTCTGTTTGAGACTGACAATAACTTACCGCTATCGCATATAGGAAATTGATTTTATAAATTTATTAAATTGAGCGGGACTATAAGGTAGGGCCGTGGGTGCGCCACCACTCGATGCCGGAAATATTCGCATCGGGTAACATTGCGTCCGGCGTTCCCCGAGCGTGTTTTTTTATATCGTGCAGTCCGACATTTTGAAGGAGGAAATATGAATCATAGAATTCGATCGATCATCCATGCAGCTTTATTCACTAGCGCCCTGGCCTGGGCCGGCGCCGCCAGCGCGCAACAGGTTGCGGCGCCGCCGGCCGGCAGCGCGACGGCGACGCCCGACAACGCGGTATTGCTGACGGTCTTTCTGAAGCACGATCAATCCCGTCCGCTGGGCGAACTCAATGCCCAGCTCAAAAAACAGGGCTTCTATAAGGCATTTCCGCCGGCCGGCATGGAAGTGGTTAGCTGGTATGTAACGATGGGCATCGGCCAGGTGATCACACTGCGCCTGCCTGCATCGCGTATCCGCGAAGTCAATCGCGTGCTGGAAGATACTGCCTGGGGTGTTTATCGCACCGAGTTTTATCCGGCCTACGACTATAAGGCTGTTGGCATGGCCGAACACGACAAGGCCCAATAAGCACGCTGCGCCGGCGGCCTGGCCTGTTCATAGTCCCGGGCCGCCGGCGCGATAGTCTTCGGATTGTGGTGAGTTGAAATGGGTTTGTAACCGTTGTTGAAATCGCTCATAAGACAAGCTTCAGTTTACGGCCACCGCTCGGCTCGGTGCGAGACGCTGGCGGCGGACCGTGCCGACCCGACTTGCGGCGGGGCCTATACGCGGAACTTTCCTCCCGTGCCCGCGGCCACAGCACGGCTGTGCCTCAGCAATGTTGCGCCCCAGGAACATGACGAACCGATGGAATGCTAAAATCGGTTCAAGCGTTGTTACGCAGCACTTTGCGACGGAGCGAGCCTGCCGCACTGAACTCAATACCTCTACCGGATCAAACATGCCATTCATCGAAATTGAAGGAAAGCCGCTACACTATCAGACTCGCGGCACGGGATTCCCGGTACTGCTGGGGCACAGCTACTTGTGGGATTCGTCAATGTGGGCACCGCAAATCGACGCGTTGTCTCGCCACTATCAGGTCATCGTTCCAGACCTTTGGGGCCACGGGCAATCCGGGCAGCTCCCGGAGAATACGCATACGCTTGGCGATTTGGCCGCACATGCGGGCCGCCTTCTGGATGTCCTGGGTATCGGACAATGCGCGATAGTCGGCTTGTCGGTCGGCGGCATGTGGGGGTCCGAACTCGCGTTGCGCGAACCGGGCCGTGTCAAGTGCCTCGTCCTGATGGATACCGACAGGAGCGCTGAACCTGATGCGACGCTTAAGCAATATTCCCAGATGTTCAACGCGATCGAATCGCTTGGCAGCATTCCCGCTCCGATGATCGACGTCATCGTGCCTTTGTTTTTTCGCCGGGGAGCAACGCTGGACGGTGAAGTGCACGCAAGGTTTCGAAAAGCGCTGGCGGGGTTCTCTGCGGACCAGTTGCGACAGTCGGTTGTACCGCTGGGCCGGTTAATTTTCGGGCGGTCCGACGCCCTTGCCAGTCTTGCCGATCTTGATGCCGCCAGTACGTTGGTCATGTGCGGCGAATTCGACATTCCGCGGCCGCCAACCGAAATGGCACGGATGGCTGCGGTGATTGGCTGTCGGCAAATGCTAATACCCGACGCGGGCCACATCTCAAACCTTGAAAATCAGTCCTTCGTTACTAATACATTACTTGCGTGGCTTGGCCAGCATGTGGCGTAGGCTGAATACTACATTCGACGCGCTCGCGTTCTCAATGACTCGGACAACAGCCGGCCACCAGTTGAGCCTTCCCGTGCATCTCGGCCGCGTCAGCTAGGCCGAGATCAGCGTGATCACCATCACCTAGCGATAACACGCAGTTGTCGATGGCTAGTCAATGGACGGTTGCAGGCGACCTACATCCATTCCGTCGCATTTGGCTCCTGCAAGCCCAATGATTGTGCTGCGTACAAGATCCAATCCCTGCTCGATCACTTGCCGGCGCCACTTGGGAGTGTTAACGTCGAATGCTTCGAGCATGTCTCGTTCGATGCGAGTGCGTAGGCGTGCTGGCGCGTGCCGGTTAAGCCATAACCAATGGTCGCCTCGCAAGGCATTCATCACACGCAGCCTTGATACAGTCCCATACTCGACGATGAGCCCCGTATACTCGGCGCCTGGGCATTCATCGTACGCCGCTTGCCACATCTCGCCCAATACATGTGCAGAGCTGGACTCACCTTGCAACGGTACAACCACGCGATTGCCCCACCACTTGCGGGCGCGGGAGAGCGTTGCCGCATCGGCACGGGCGGCAAGGATGCGCTCGGCCACGCCCGATGGCCCGAGACCCGTGTGGATATCAAGCCATGCGAGCCGGTCGCGCCCGCAACTGTGCGTGCGTAGCAGTTGACGTAAGTTACGCTGACTCCAGGTTTGCTCGGTTCCCCCAAAAAATAGGCCGTTCGGATCGTCGTACTGTCCACTTGTCAATGCGGCCTGCGCAGCACGCATGCCGTGGCATGCAATGAAGCCAAAGAGTCGCAAGTGGTTTGACAGGCTAGGCGGCCAATCCCGTGGCAATAGCAGTGGTGCGAGCGCATGATAGCCAGGGTTGGTGGGAAGCTCACACCTAAAGTCTACAAAATTACGGTTTAGATCGACGTTCTCATGCGTGACTCGACGCCACCAAGAGAAGCCGTGCGGGTTGAGCGCATGCAGGTACAGAATCGCAACATTCGTTTCACGTAATAACGCTTGCGTTACCTTGTCAGATAGCACTGCCGTTTGCAATGCAGAACCGCAGAATCCTTCGACACCATGACAGCCGCTCGATATGATCAGCAAGGGTGCACCGGGCCCAGCGGGCTGTAACACCGAATCGAGTGCAAGCGTTTCGCCGTCGCGCCCTCGCCCGGGGTGCAAGCAGGGTTGCGTATCAAGTCCTCGACTAGCAGTCGCAGCGAGAAACTTTTCCCGCGCCTCGGAGTACCGTGTCGAAAAATAACTACATGGCGAGATCGTGTCTACTCTGTGATTCATCGTCACTTAAGGCGACGCTGAACAAGCCGCTGAATTTGCGGTGTGTCAGCGATTTCAAAGTGGTTAAGTCGTTAAGTCGTGAAGCGGAGCTTCACTCCTTGGTTTTTGGCCCTTGCGGACCCTGCATGGGCACGTTTTGCCCGTTGTTCGCACATTATAGGCGTACTACTCTCATCAATCGCTTGCGCGCGAGATAGACGGGTTTGTAATAGGCGGTGGCGTCCGCCAGTTTATCGCTATTTTTTCTGCGGCTTATTTTTGCAATATCGCCGCAGAGATTTGATTGACCACGTCGCTTTCGATGCCGTTATAGCCATGATGGGCAAACGCTTCGCAAGGATCGCCTCTGCTTTGGCCTCCGGTGAAGGTTAGTAGCTGTTTTCTAGGTACGTTGGTCAGTCTGTCCATCAGTTGCGGCAATTGGCTATAGCTGCAGAGCCGGCAAGCGTCGTCTTTGTGATGCGCGACTATGACCGGAATATGCAGACGATCCAGTGGCATGGCTGTTACCGGGCGTCCTCTTGGGTCGCTCAAAATGGTCGATGTCAGAACCAGGCCGTCCGGTCCGTCCGCGCCGGTCAGTTCGGTTGCGACATAGGCGGCCGATTGGGTGCCGCGGCTGGTGCCTACCAGCCAGACCGGTGCCTTGGCATGATCGCGCGCCCATGCGATGGCGGCCTTGATATCGGTTACGTGTTCAGGGGTCTGGCGAAAACCTTCCAGAAAGAAACCGCCCTGGCGATCCGACGGCGCATCGACCACTTCCACTAGAAATCCTTGATCGGCAAATAGCTGCCGGCTGCGCACCAGGAAATTACCGTTGCCGCGCCGGAGCGAGCCGTCCGACTGAATTGCCAGGCCGCCGTCGCCGCCGGAAAACAGGATCACCGTTGCCTTGGGATCGGGCGGGCTCAGAACGAGCATTCTTTGCGTTACCCCAGGCCGGGTTTGAAGATCGACGACTTGTGCAGGGGTTTGGCTGTATGCGTTGCTGAAAACAATCAGTAATAGCCAGAACAGCCAGATTTTAATGGTTCTTTGCATGGTAATTTTCCCCTTGGATAAGCCGGCATTTATTTGCATGATCGCCGTGTCGATGCCAGAGAATAAACCAAATAGGACAGGCGGTCGATTTTCGGCCGGCGCGCCAAAGCTGAACGAATTTTCCAACGAGGTGTCAACGAATCTTGTGGCCGCTGTTGCAGCGGAATTTTTCAGCGAAGAGGTCGAGATGCAAATTGGCATGATCGGGTTGGGGCGCATGGGCGCGAATATGGTGCAGCGCTTGCGCGAGGGCGGCCATGCATGCGTGGCCTTCGATTTGCACGAAGCGGCGGTCAAGGCGGTGCTGCAGCCGGGGGTGACCGGCGCGGCTTCGTTGGAGGATTTGGTGGCCAAACTGGATAAGCCGCGCGTGCTCTGGTTGATGGTGCCGGCCGCTGTGGTGGATAAGGATTTGGTGCTGTTGGCGTCGTTGCTCGATGCCGGCGATATCATCATCGATGGCGGTAATTCTTATTATCGCGACGATATCCGGCGCGGCGCAGAATTGAAATTGCACAATATCCATTATCTGGATGTCGGAACCAGCGGCGGCATTGCCGGCGCTGAGCGCGGCTATTGTTTGATGATCGGCGGTGAAACGGAAATCGTCCGGTATCTGGCGCCGATCTTTGCCACACTCGCGCCCGGCGTCAACGCTGCGCCGCCGACACCGGGGCGGAAGAATAGCGGGAGTACGGCCGATCAGGGGTATTTGCATTGCGGTCCGCAAGGCGCCGGTCATTTCGTCAAAATGATACATAACGGGATCGAATACGGTTTGATGGGCGCGTATGCCGAAGGGATGAATATTCTGCACAATGCGAATGTAGGCAAGCGGCAGCACAATGCCGATGCCGATGCCGAAACGACGCCGCTGCGCCATCCCGACTATTATCGATACGATTTTGATCTGCCTGAAATCGCCGAGCTGTGGCGTCGCGGCAGCGTGATCGGTTCTTGGTTACTTGATCTCACTGCAGGCGCGTTGCAGAACGATCCTGGGCTGGAAAATTATGCCGGGCGCGTGTCGGATTCAGGTGAGGGCCGCTGGACGATCGCCGCTGCGATCGATGAAGCGGTGCCGGCCCCGATCTTGAGCGCAGCGCTGTTTGCGCGTTTCAGTTCCCGCGGCGAGTCCGATTTCGCCGATAAAGTTTTGTCGGCCATGCGGCACGATTTCGGTGGCCATCAGGAAAAGCCCTAGTTAGTTATCATCCAGCGTTTCGGTTTGCGGCTAATAAAGCCAACGCGCGTTGGCAAACGTTTTCAACCGTAAAACCATATTCCCGCATCATCACTTCTGCATTTGCAGAGGCGCCGAAGCGCTCGATCGATAACACATCGCCGCGTTCGCCGACGTAACGATGCCAGCCCTGTGCAATGCCGGCTTCGACGGCCAGCTTGGCGCCGCCCGGCGGCAGTACGCTGGCGCGATAGTCCGGCGATTGTTCGTCGAATAATTCCCAGCATGGCATTGAGACGATGCGTGCCTGGATATTCTGCTCGCGTAATTGCGCTTGTGCGGCCACGATCAGCCCGACTTCGGAGCCGCTGGCAATCAATGTGATGTCCGGGGCGCCGTTGGCGGCATCGGCGAGAATGTACGCGCCGCGCTGCAAGCCATCGGCAGCGGCAAATTTCGCGCGGTCTAATGTCGGTACATTTTGCCGGGTCAATACCAGCGCCACCGGCCGCTTGCTGGCGGCGAGCGCGACGCGCCAGGCGCTGACGGTTTCATTTGCATCCGCCGGGCGGATCACCAGCAGATTCGGGATCGCCCGCAGGCTGGCCAGTTGCTCGATCGGTTGATGCGTCGGCCCGTCTTCGCCCAGCGCGATGCTGTCGTGCGTAAAGACATACAGGGTGTGCAAACCCATGAGCGCGGCCAGCCGGATTGCCGGACGCATGTATTCGGAGAACATCAAAAATGTTGCGCCGTAAGGCAGCGTGCCGCCGTGCGCAGCCATGCCATTGAGGATCGCGCCCATCGCATGTTCGCGCACGCCGAAATGCAGATTGCGGCCGGCGCGGCCCCAATCGCCATTGTCGGATTTCTGCTTGTCGGACGGATTGAGGCCGTCCGCTTCAAAAACGCCTAATCCGGTTAGGGCGGTAAATGTCGATGGGTCCAGATCGGCAGAACCGCCGATGATCGCCGGGAAGTTTTTAGCGATGGCATTGATAATTTTTCCCGAAGCGACGCGTGTAGAGATGTCCTTGGCGTCCGCGGAAAATTGCGGCATGTCTTGGTCCCAGTCAGCCGGAATCGAGGATGGGCCGGTGCGCAGACGTTGCTGAAATTCCCGGCAAAGTGCCGGAAATTGCTTTTCGTAGGCAGGAAATCGATCCCACCATGCGGTCTCGTTCTGTTCCGCCAGATCGCCCAGCGCCAGAAAGTGCGAACGTACTGCCGAGGGAACAAAAAATGCCGGCTGTTCCGGCCAGCCGAGTTTGCGTTTGGTTAAACGTAGCGCTTCCACGCCGAGCGGAGAGCCATGCGCTTCGAAGGTATCTTGCTTGGGCGAACCGAAACCGAGATGGGTGCGCACCAGTATCAGCGACGGCCGTTTGATTTCGGCTTGGGCTGCGATCAGCGCGCGTTCGATGGCCTCCAGATCGTTGCCGTTTTCGACGGATTGCGTATGCCAGCCGTAGGCATCGAAGCGCTTGGCAACGTCTTCGGTGAAGGTGATGTCGATCCCTGCCGAGAGCGTGATTTCGTTGGCGTCGTATAAATAAATCAGCTTGCCTAATTGCAGATGGCCTGCCAGCGACGCGGCTTCCGAGGCGACGCCTTCCATCAGATCGCCGTCGCTGACGATGCCATAGGTGAAATGATCGACCATGGTGCAATTGCGATCGTCGCGGTTGTAGACGGCGGCCAGATGCGCCTCTGCGATGGCCATGCCTACGCCGTTGGCAAAGCCTTGTCCCAACGGACCGGTGGTGATTTCGACGCCGGGCGTGAGGCCGCGTTCGGGATGGCCGGGCGTGATGCTGTCCCATTGGCGAAATTGCTGGAGTTGCTCGATCGGCAGCGCATAGCCGCTCAGATGCAGCAGACTGTAGAGCAGCGCCGAGCCGTGGCCGGCGGAAAGCACGAAGCGATCGCGATCGAACCAGGCCGGATTAGCGGGATGATGTTTGAGAAAGCGCGTCCACAGCACGTAGGCCATGGGCGCCGCGCCCAATGGCAGACCGGGATGGCCGCTGTTGGCTTTTTGTACGGCGTCGACGGATAAGAAGCGCAGTGCATTGACGCATAATTCGTCGATTTCGGTGAAGGGCAAGGGGGAATGCATGGGGGCTCCTTGATGAAAATTTTAAAGAAAAACCGTTTGCCCTGAGCCTGTGGGTTTCCGATAGCCCTGAGCCTGTCGAAGGGAGGGTCACCTCCGGCCTCACAATCTCAATCAGCCAAATTCATCACTGGAAATTATTGACATCCCATGCATCCCTTTCGTTCAGCCGCAAATTTATTCAAGCGGATTGTCGCGGAGGCAGGCTTGTATCGGCAGCAGTACCGCACGTCCCAGCCGGGCGCTGCGCGCGCCATTCCAGCCGACCTCGGCGTCGGGCAGATTGGCGTTGTCCTTGAACGGCAGTTCCAGCGTCAGCGCCACGCACTTGAAAGTATGGCCGATGTATTTCGACGCCAGTTTCAATAGGTTTTCGTTATATTTCCCTGCTGGATAGCCGATCTTGTCCTGGAAGTCGGGGTTGGCTAATTTGTAGTGATCGATAAAGCGCTGCTGTTGCTGCGCTTGCCGGGCATCGAAGTTGTCCAGCATTTCGCTGCCTGCGACAAATACATAGGGCAGGATTTCGTCGCCATGCACGTCGAGAAACAGATCGCAGCCGGTCTCATGGATTTTTTGTTTGACGGCGAATACTTCGGGGCTGCTGGTCAGGCTCGGCGTCATCCATTCGCGATTCAGATTGGCGCCGGCGGCATTGGTGCGCAGATTGCCGCGTACCGATCCGTCTGGATTCATGTTCGGCACAATGTAGAACACCGCCTCTTGCAGCAGCGTGCGCGCCAATGGATCGGCGCCGTCCAGCAATGCATCGAGCATGCCTTCGACAAACCATTCGGCCATGGTTTCGCCGGGATGCTGGCGCGCAATGACCCAGACTTTCTTGGCCGCAGCCGGATTGCCGATCTGTAATAAATTCAGGTCGCGTCCGTCAATGGTGTCGGTCAGGTGTTCGCTGCGCACCAGCGGCGATTGTTCGGCGCGCGCCAGCAGCGCCAGATGGCGTTCCCAGGAATACGGTTCGAAGTAGGCGTAATACACGCTGTCGTATTCAGGCGTATGGCTGATGGTCATGATCTTGCCGTCGAAGGCGGTGGGAACGCGGAACCAGTGTTGGCGGTCATAGCTGGCCATTGCGCGATAATTTTCCCAGCCGCGCGGGTAGGTGGTTTCGCCTGCGTTGGAAAAGCGGATGGTGCATGGCTGGGCGCGCGCGCCTTGCAGACGGAAATAGAACCATTGGGAAAAATCGGCTGCAGAATCTTTCGGGATGTGCAATTCAATTTGATCGGGGTGGGCGGCTTGGATCACGGTGATCGCGCCGGCATCGAAATTACTGCTGAGTTTGATTGGCATGGGATTGAATGGTTAAAAAGAGGTAATGCGAAAATGTAAAGCATAGTACAAAAGGGGCGGTATCGATCGTCGATGTTATTAGAACGCATTTCGTAAATAGGTCATAATCGCGCTCGCAGGCATGCGGCGGCAGGCCATTTCGGGGTTCGGGATTTATTTTGAATAATGAGAATGCGGATCGATTGAAGATGTCTTATTTGCGGTCTCTGTACCAATTGCATCCACGCCTGTTGATGGCGTTGCTGGCTGGCGTGATCGTCAGTTTTGCCTCATGGGCCGAAGGGCTGGGGATGCGCATTCTGATCGGCTGGAATGCAATGGCTTGGCTCTACATGATCATGATCTGGATCATGATGCTGCGCTCGGTTCCGGGGCGGATTCAGCGCTTGGCTGAAATCGAGGACGAAGGCGCGTATCTGGTATTGACGACTATTTGCGTGGCTGCCGCCGCGAGTTTGGTAGCGATTGTGTTTGAACTGTCGGGGGCGCACGCCCGCGGCGATAAAGTGCTGCGTTACGGTTTCACCGTCTTGACGCTGGTCGGATCGTGGCTGTTGATCGGCACCGTGTTCACGCAGCATTATGCCCGCATGTTTTACAGTGCCGAGAAGGGCGAGCGGCCTTTGCGTTTCCCGGATGAAGAAGAGCCGCTTTACTGGGATTTTCTGTATTTCTCGTTCACGATTGCAGTGGCTGCGCAAACCTCGGATGTGATCGTGATCACGCGATCAGCCCGCATGGTGGTGCTGGCGCAGTCGATCATCGGCTATTTCTTCAACGCAGCCATTCTGGGGCTGTCGATCAATATTGCGGCCGGATTGATCGCCTGAGCGATCCTGTTTTATTTGCTGCGCAGCAACATCGATTTTGTCGCTATTTTGTGAAAACCGCTTGTTTTCCAATATGTGCGGCATATACTCAAAATCGTAAAAATCATAAAAATAATAAGTGAACTGGCTTAAAGGCAGGCTTAAAACGGGCGTCATGCACGCCGCCGGGCAGCGATCCGGCATGTGCCGAAGCGCCATACAGGAGACCATTATGACCAAGCTTTTCATGGACAATCTCGCATTGTTTCTCCCAATGACACTGGCGGGGGTGCTGCTGGTCA
>DATMOE010000395.1:0-3688 GCA_035568435.1 Herbaspirillum sp.
TTGTATGCCGGGCATGGCGAGGCGACGCTTGTCGAGCGGCGGGATATATTGGCGGAGGAGCCGAAGTTTGTTGCGCGGGGCTTGTTTGAGTTGGCGGAGATCGTGTATCGGGTGCAGCGATGAGCGGGCCGAAAAATGCCCGCTCATTCTTTAATTTTTCAACGCAGCTTTTTAACTCAGCTTTTTAACTGATACCCAGTCTTGAATATCCACCAGATCAAGCCGCAGCACAGCGCCATAAAAGCCAATGTCATGCCGGCGCTGATCGATACGCTGACGTCGGAGATGCCATAAAAACTCCAGCGAAAACCGCTGATTAAATACACCACCGGGTTGAACAAGGCCACCTTTTGCCAGAACGGCGGCAGCATGCTGATCGAGTAAAAGCTGCCGCCCAGGAAAGACAGCGGCGTGACGATCATCAACGGGATGATCTGCAGTTTTTCAAAGCCGTCGGCCCAGACCCCGATGATGAAACCGAACAGGCTGAAGGAGATGGAAATCAGGATCAAAAACGCGATCATCCAGAGCGGATGCGCGATCTCGAACGAAATAAATAGCCGTGCAGTCGCCAAAATCAGCACGCCCAGGATGACCGATTTGGTGGCCGCCGCGCCGACATAGCCGGTCACGATTTCCAGACTGGAAATAGGCGCCGAGAGCAGTTCGTAAATGGTGCCGGAAAACTTCGGCATGTAGATGCCGAAAGAGGCATTGGCGGTGCTTTGGGTCATCAGCGACATGACGATCAGGCCCGGAATGATAAAGGCGCCGTAGCTCACGCCGTCGATGTTGACCATGTGTGAGCCGATGGCGGAGCCGAAGACCACAAAGTACAGCGCTGTCGAGATGACCGGCGATGCAATGCTCTGCATCAGGGTGCGTCTGGTGCGCGCCATTTCAAATAGGTAAATCGCGCGAATGGAATGGATGTTCATGATCATGCTTTCACCAGGCTAACGAAGATTTCTTCAAGCGAACTTTGGCTGGACTGCAGGTCCTTGAAGTCGATGCCGTGTTCGCTCAGTTGCCGCAACAGGCTTGCGATGCCGGTTTCTTGGCTTTGCGCATCGAAGGTATAGGTCAGCATATCGCCGTCTGCATTGAGTTCGAGCTGGCTGCCGCCGAGTCCGTCGGGAATGCTGGCAAGCGGATGCTGCAAATGCAGTTTCAATTGTTTCTTGCCGAGTTTTTCCATCAGGACCGCCTTGTCTTCGACCAGAATGATTTCGCCTTTTCTGATCACGCCGATACGGTCGGCCATTTCCTCGGCTTCTTCGATGTAGTGCGTGGTGAGAATGATGGTGACGCCGCTTTCGCGCAGGCCGCGCACCATGGTCCACATGTCGCGCCGCAGTTCCACGTCGACGCCGGCGGTGGGTTCATCGAGAAATAGGATCTGCGGTTCGTGTGAGAGCGCCTTGGCGATCATGACCCGGCGCTTCATGCCGCCCGATAAGGTTCTGATTTTGGCGTCCTTTTTATCCCATAGCGAAAGTTCTTTGAGTATTTTTTCGATATAGGCAGGATTGGCCGGCTTGCCGAACAGGCCGCGGCTGAAACTGACCGTGGCCCACACGCTTTCGAATGCATCGGTAGACAATTCCTGCGGCACCAGGCCGATAAGCGATCGCGCTGCGCGGTAGTCCGCGACCACATCATGGCCATCGGCCAGCACCGCGCCATCGCTGGGATTGACGACGCCGCAAATGATGTTGATCAGGCTGGTCTTGCCGGCGCCGTTCGGCCCCAGCAGCGCAAAAATTTCGCCGCGCCGGATATCCAGATTGATATTCTTGAGCGCGTTGAAGCCCGAGGTGTAGGTCTTGGTAAGATTTTTGACGGATATGATGGATTGCACTGGTTTGCTTTCTGGTTGCAAGTCGCCATTATAGCGGCGTAGCGAAATAGCTTCACATCAAACGAAAAGTCGTATCGGCCAAGGTAGCTATAGCTAAGTTTTTTCTGGTATTGTTCAGCGCATCGTAATAAAAATGTCAAAAAAATGGGGGCCGCGCAGGGCGATTCTGCGTCGTAAAGCCAGGGCGACACGCTCCCGCTGTTCATACATGGATGAAGGAAACTAAAAATGAAATGTGCAATGGTTGGTTCCCGTTTTTTCGGTGCATCCGTGTTCGAAACGCTGCGCAAGGAGGAGGGGATTGAGTTCACCAGTGTGGTCGCTCCCGCAGCCGACGATCGGCTGGCGTTGGCCGCGCGCGCGGCTGGTATCGAGGTGCATGTGCTGGATAACCCAAGAGTGGTGCCGGGCGAGTCGATCGCCGAGGGCACCGATCTGATCATCGCCGCGCACACGCATGCGCGGGTCAGCGACGAGGCGCTGGCGCGTTCGCGGCTGGGCGGTGTCGGCTATCATCCGTCGCTGTTGCCCCGGCATCGCGGCATCGCGGCCGTCGAATGGACCATTCTTGAAGGCGATCCCATCGCCGGCGGCTCGGTCTATCACTTGGCCGACGGCTGGGATGCAGGCGCTATCGCCGCGCAGGATTGGTGCTTTGTCGCCCAGGGCGAGACGGCGCGGGAATTATGGGAGCGGGCGCTGGCGCCGATGGGATTGGCGCTGTTGAGCAAGGTGCTGCATCACGCGCGTTTGCACGGCAGCCTCCCTTCCAACACGCAAGATCAGCGCTTCGCCACCAAAGCACCGATGATTCGCAAATCGGTCATGCTGACGGAGGAGATTTGCTCGACGACCACATCGCTGATCGTCTCTATCGTGGGGGCGGACCGTCATGGCATCGTCAGCTTGCTGGCCGATAAGGCGCAGCGCTTCGGCGCCAACTGGGCGGCCAGCCGCATGACCCGGCTAGCCAGTGAATTTGCCGGCACGGTGCACTTCGAGGTGCCGCGCCAGAACGTGGATGCGCTGGAGGCTGCGCTGCGCCAACTGGCGTCGAGCGGCTTGCAGGTGGTCATCGCCAGAAGCGATGGCGCTACCGTGCCGGCCTCGCTACGCAACGTTGAGCTTGAACTGGTCGGCGACGACCGGGTCGGGATCGTCAGCAACTTGACGAAGATATTGGCTGAGCGCGGCATCAGCATTGAGAGTATTCACTCCGAGATCGTCCGCAGCGGCGTCTCCGGCAAACAGACTTTCAAGATCGGCGCGCACTTGCTGATACCGGCAGCCTTGTCCATCGATGCCTTGCGCCAGGAACTGAGCACCTTGGCCAGAGAGATGATGCTCGACATCGCTTTGGGAGAGCGGCAGACGCCGGATATTTTGCTTTGATCATGCCGCTGACCCGGCGCTGCCGCAGATCCGCTTGTCACTTTATGCGGCCAGTTTTTCAATCAGCCCCATTTCGGCACTAGACATCAGCTTGTCGATGTCGACCAGGATCAGCATGCGTTCATCAATCGTGCCGATACCGATCAGGTAATCGGTATTCAGCGCGGCGCCCATTTCAGGCGCCGGCTTGATCTGCTCCGGCGTGAGGGTAATCACGTCGGACACGCCATCGACCACCATCCCCAGCGTGCGCTGGCCGAGATGGAGGATGATCACCACCGTGAACTGGTCGTAGGCGGCCGCATCCAGCTTGAACTTGATGCGCATGTCGATGATCGGGGTGATGACGCCGCGCAGGTTGACCACGCCTTTGAGGAAATCGGGCGCGTTGGCGATTTGCGTGACATTGTCGTAGCCGCGCAGCTCCTGCACCTT
>DATMOE010000396.1:0-4073 GCA_035568435.1 Herbaspirillum sp.
CAATTAATCGAACTCATCGACGATGCGGTCAATCTGGTGCTGCTGCTCGACGAGCCGCCGGAACAGAATTTCGTGCGCAAGCATTATCTGGCGGAACTGGATGAGTGGCTGGCAAAAGGCGTGCCACCAGCCGACGCCGCCACGCGTGCCGCGTATCGTATTTTCGGCGCCAAGCCGGGCAGTTACGGCGCCGGCATTCTGCCGCTGATCCAGGAAAAAAACTGGCAATCCGATGCCGATTTTGCGCAAGCGTATGTCAACTGGGGCGGTTATGCCTACACCCGCAATACGCAGGGCAGCGATCAGCGCGACGCATTCCGCGTCAGGCTGGCCGGGGTGCAAGTCGCGCTGCACAATCAGGATAATCGCGAGCATGATATTTTCGACAGCGACGATTACCTGCAATTCCACGGCGGCATGATCGCCACCATCCGCGCACTGACCGGCCAGCAGCCGCGCCATTATTTCGGCGACAGCCACGATCCGGCCCGGGCGCAAGTGCGCGATCTGAAAGAAGAAACACTGCGCGTATTCCGCTCGCGGGTGGTCAATCCGAAGTGGCTGGACAGCATCCGGCGGCATGGCTACAAGGGCGGTCTGGAATTGACGGCAACCGTCGATTATCTGTTCGGCTACGACGCCACGGCGCAGGTAATGGACGACTGGATGTATCAGCAGATCGCGCAAACTTACGCCTTCGATCCAGTCATGCAGGAATTCTTGCAGCAGGCCAATCCGTGGGCGCAAAACGCCATTGCCGAACGGCTGCTGGAAGCCGCCGGCCGCGGCATGTGGGAAGTGCCGGAAGCCGGTACGCTGGAGGCCTTGCGCGAGCTGTATTTGCAAAGCGAAACCTTGCTGGAGGCGCGCGGCGAAACATCCCGTGGCGACGCTCCTAATGCCAGAATGAAAGCAGCCTCATGAATTATTACCCATTCAGTGCGATCGTCGGCCAGCCGCAATTGAAAACGGCGCTGTTGTTGTGCGCAGTCGATACCAGCTTGGGCGGCGTGTTGATCCGCGGCGACAAGGGCAGCGCCAAGAGCACGGCGGCGCGTGCCCTGACGGCGGTGCTGCCGCCCATAGATCGGATTAGCGGATGCGCTTTCAATTGCGCGCCGGCGTCGCCCTGCGGCATCTGCGCCGTTTGCAACGATCCAAACGCGCCGGCGGCGCAGGCCGCTGCGGTGCCGTTCGTAACCTTGCCGCTGGGCGCGACGGAAGACCGGGTACTCGGCACGCTGGACCTTGAACGCGCCTTGCAGGGCGGCCAGTTGCAGCGCGCTTTCCAGCCCGGCCTGCTGGCCGCTGCCCATCGCGGCATTTTGTATATCGATGAAGTCAATTTGCTGGCCGATCATCTGGTCGATGTGCTGCTGGACGTGGCCGCGATGGGCGTCAATTCGGTGCAGCGCGAAGGCTTGTCGTTGAGCCATCCGGCACGCTTTACGCTGATCGGTACGATGAATCTGGAAGAAGGCGATCTGCGTCCGCAATTGCTGGATCGCTTCGGCTTGATGGTTGAAGTGGTCGCGCCGCGTGACAAAGCGCAGCGCGCCGAAGTGGTCCGGCGACGCATTGCGTTTGAAGCCGATCCGGCGGCGTTTGCTGCGCTCTGGGAGGGGCCGCAGGCAGCATTGCGGCGGCAATTGCACACTGCGCAGCAACTCTTGCCGCAAGTCGCGTTAAGCGATGCGTTACTGGAACTGATCAGTCATCTTTGCTGCGAATTCGAAGTGGCTAGTTTGCGCGCCGATATTGTGATGCATAAGGCAGCGCGTGCGCTCGCGGCGCTCGATGGCCGTATGGCGGCGACGCCGGACGATGTGCGCAATGCGGCGGCACTGGTGCTGCCGCATCGGCGTCGGCGCAAACCGTTCGAACAGCCGGGATTGGATCACGATAAGTTGGATCAATTGATGCAGGATGCAGCACCGCCTGCCGAGCCAGAGCCATCCGGTGCACAGGCCGATAGCGAAAATAGCGACAATAGTGAAAATAGCGGCGACGGTGAGAACGCGCAGCAGCAGGTCTTTGCTGCGGCTGCGGCTGCCGCTGCGCCGCAAATCAGCATCGATAATCTGCGCGCAGCCGATGCGGGTATGGCCGGGCGTCGCAGTGATGCCGCCGATGCCGAGCGCGGCCGCGTATTGCGGGCATTGCCGGATGCCAGTCCCGATGCCGGCGGTCTGGCGCTCGGCGCGACGTTGCGTAGCGCGGCATTGCGTCATGTGGCGCAACACGGTGCACAATCTGCGGAACCGTTGACGGTGGTGAAAGCCGATCTGCAGCGGCAGGTCAAACTGGGCAAGCGCGCCAGCTTGATCCTGTTTGTGGTCGATGCTTCGGCTTCGATGGCGGCGCAGCGCCGGATGGAAGCCGTCAAAGGCGCAGTATTGAGCCTGCTGACCGATGCCTACCAGCGCCGCGATGAAGTGGCGGTGATCGGTTTCGGCGGGGCAGAAGCCACGCTATTGCTGGCGCCGACGCGCAGTGTGGATCGTGCCGAACAGGATCTGCGTGAGTTGCCGACAGGCGGGCGCACGCCGTTGCCGCATGCACTGCAATTGGCGCTGACGACGCTGTCGCAAGCGGGGGCGCATTGCGCGCCCTTGCTGATATTACTGAGCGACGGCAAGGCTAATGTGGCATTGCGCGAGGGCGGCGATGCATGGGGCGAAAGCTTGGCGCTGGCCGAACAATTGGCCGCCACTGGTGTGGCGGCGCTGGTGCTGGATACTGAAAGCGGTTATCTGCGACTGGGGCGGGCGGCGCAACTGGCGCAGGCCATGGGAGCGGAATGCCTTGGGCTGGAGCAGTTGGGGGCGGATAATTTGGCGTTGACTGTGCGGGGAAGAATTTGAAGGCGGAGGTGATCCTCCCTTCGACAGGCTCAGGGCTATCGGAAACCCACGGCCTACGGCCTGCTCAGGACGAACGGGGTTTTTTGAAAATTTAACCAAAACCCGTTCGTCCTGAGCAGGCCGCAGGCCGTGGGTTTCCGATAGCCCTGAGCCTGTCGAAGGGAGGATCACCGCCGAGATTGCGTAATAAAACATCAGGAAAAAAATGATTATTTGTATAGGTGCAGGCCCCGGCGACATCGGCTATTTAACGCAGCGCGGCGCGCAGTTGATCGCCGAGGCCGATGTGGTGGCCGGTTTCGACGCGGTGCTGGCGGTGGTGCAAAGCATTATTCCGGTGCAGGCGGAAGTCGTCAAAATGAATTACCGCGATCAGGTCGCGCAACTCGATCTGGTGGCGCAGGCGCATCACGCAGGCAAAAAATGCGTGGTGGTATTCATGGGCGATATCCATTTCAGCGGCTTTCAATATCTGGAGCGGGTCGAGCGCGCTTGCGGCCATCCGGTGGAAACCTTGCCCGGCATTTCGTCGGCGCAAATCCTGGCCTCGCGCGCCAAAGTCTGCTTCGACGAAACCACGTTTATTACCTTTCACCGGCGTGGCGATCTGACCCCGTTCAAGCGTCATCTGGTGCATGTATTGAACGACGATCGCAACGCGATTGTGATTCCCTGTCCGTGGGATGCGGCGCGTTCGTTCATGCCGCGCCACATTGCCGCCTATTTGCTGGAACAGGGCGTGGCGGCCGATCATCCGACCGAAGTCTGGGAAAACCTGACCCGCGGCGAAGCCGAATGGCATGGCACGCTGGCGGCCTGCGCCGAGATCGAATTCAGCGACATGAGCATCATGCTGATCCGCACCCGTGCGCCGATGGCCAGCCAGATCGAAGCGCCGCCGGGGGTTGCATCGTGAACGCGGACGATTTCGGCATTGTCGTGGCAGGCCACGGCAGCCGCGACGCTGACGGCGTGCAAGAGTTTGAAGCCTTGGTGGAACTGGTGCGTGCGCGTGCGCAGACGTCGCAAATAGTCACCCACGGTTATCTGGAATTCGCCAGCCCGACCATTGCCGCCGCCATCGAGCAAAACATCGCCGCCGGCAGCCGTCGCATCGCCGTAGTGCCCGGCGTATTGCTGGCGGCGCGGCACGCCAAGAACGATATGCCGAGCGAAATGCTGGCGATGGCGCGCTTGCATCCAGAGATC
>DATMOE010000397.1:0-13898 GCA_035568435.1 Herbaspirillum sp.
CACCGCGCCGGAGGTTTCGAGCATGGCGCCGATATCGATGAAATCAAACGCTTTGAGGGTGATGCCGTCGATCGACACCACCGGATTGGCCAGCTTCAATTCTTGCTCGCAGTGAATCCCGATCAAGCCGCCGATATCGCCATCGCCCACCAGAATCAGCGGCAAGCCGCGTTCCAGCAGAACCGACATGCCGTCAACGATGCCGCGGCAGAAGGCGTCCATACGGGCGAAAGTGGCCGATGGATGCCAGCGATAACACAGCGCCACCGCCTGCTCGCCATGCTGCAGATCGAAGCGTTTCAAGGCCGTGCGCACACCTTCGGCAATGGCGGCGCTATCGAGTACCTCCGCTGCCAGCGGCAGTTCCGGCGTAATCACTGCAATGTTTTTCAGCGGCAGAATGCTTTGCGGCGCAATATAAATCGTGCTGCCGCTGACTTGAATCGTGTATTGCGACGCCCCCACCACCGTGGCGCGTATGCCCTGCTCCGGCGACGCGATACGCGGCCCCCATGCCGTGACCCGTTTTAATATCGCCTGCGCCAACTGAGCGCCCAGATCGCCGAACGAGCGCGTCTGCAAACCATAAATATATTCCGACACGCCGCCCGAAAACGTCACCACATCCGGCATGCGTACATTGCGCAAGGGATCGAGTCGCAATAATTGCGCCACAGCCGGCGTCAGGGTGCTTGCCTGCACCACTTGCAATAAACATGCGGCCATGCGTTCGACCATGGAGCTCAATCCTGCCGGGTCCGGGACCTGTCCCAATTCCAGCTTCAGCCCGACCTCATCCGCAAAGCGCTGACCGGCCGCTTCCAGCCGAGCAACCCGTCCATCGGCATCGAACGCGACGATGCGCGCTCCCACGTCCACGGCTGTCAGATCGACCAATTCGCCGGCTTCGCAAACCGAAATTTTCGAGGTGCCGCCGCCGATATCGATATTCATGATCCGCGCATTTTCCCGGATCGAGCGCGCCGCCGCCCCCGAACCGAAAGCGGCCAAGCTGGTCTCCAACGCATCGCCGGCGCTCACCGACACGAATTTACCGGCCTGCGCCGCAAACAGATCGCCGATGGCGCGCGCATTACTGCGGCGCACAGCCACGCCGGTCAAGATCAACGCCCCCGTATCGATCGACGCCGGCCGAATGCCGGCCTGCGCGTATTGGCGCTCGATAAACGCGCCCAGCGCCTCGGCATCGATGCGCATGTCGGCCGTATCCGAATCCGTATCCAAATACGGCGTCAACAACACCTCGGATTCAAACACCACCGTGCGTTCCGAAACGATGTAGCGATTATCCAACCGCTCCAGCACCAAACGCGAAAACACCAGATGCGAGGTCGAAGAACCAATATCCACGCCCACGCTCAGCAAGATGATCTCGTCCTCTTCCTCCATGCTGCGTCTGACGTTACTGAAAAATACCCTGCCGCCTGCTTCGTCGCTCATGCGCCGCCCTACTTCTTCTCAGGCGGCAAATACCAAGCCGGATCCATCCGGTTCGGCACATTGATCCCCTTTAACTTCGCCTCATATTCCTGGCGTATATACGGATCTTCCATCCAATAAGGAATCGCCGTGCCGCCTTCATTGACATCAATGGCCGTGTAATCGGTATGCTTCTCGCCCGGTGCGCCCGGATCGCGTCCCGGATTGTGCGGACCGAACCAAGCCGTCAAACGAAACGGATCTTCCGACACGCTGAAATGCTGGTGATACCAACGCGCACCGCCCGGCGCTGCCGTGACGATCCCCATCGGCTCGTAATCCAGGCGCTGCACCAGATCGCCCTTGCCGTCCTGCCATGGATTAACGCCCAGCTTCTCCGGCCAGGTATAGGTATAGCCCTTGCCCTTCAAACAAATCAGCACCGCCGCCGACGTATGCGCATGCGCCTTCGAATAGCGGCCGTTTTCATGCTGGCCGATCCAAAAATAAAAACAGTTATTTGTCATGAACGGCTCGATGCGGCGATAGCCCGGCGAACGCCGGTTATCCAGCGGCAGATCGCAATTCATCGCATCCGGGATCAGATTGGTGCGGCGCATCGCCAGACCGCGCACCGGATCAGCCTCAATCTCATCCTTCGGCTTGTAAAAGTCGTCGGCGCTACTGAAGCGGTCATGGAAAATAAACGGATTATTAAAAATAGCGGCCGTGTTGTTGATCATGTTGATCACGTTCGGCGCAGTGTTCCCGCCCAGCAGCAAAGCGCCGCTGGAGGTGCCGTTCACAATACGGAAATTGGCATTCATCGGAATCGAAAACATCGAACCGGCCTGCCATTCGAACACATGTTTCTTGGTATCGCCGTCCTGCCAGACCTCGGTCGTGCCGCGCCCTTCAACCACCAGATAAATCTCTTCGAACATGTGTTTTTCGACATTCAACGCACCTGCCGGCGGCACCTCCACCACGAAACAGCCCCACTTGCCTTCGGTGCCGTACAACTGAATGAAATGACCGCGCCCACCTTTGCGCTTCCACGGAAACAGCGCCAGGTTCTGCACCTTGCTGATACCGATGCCTCGAAATACCGGCACCCCTTCCTCTTCCATGAACGCGTCATACGGCGTGGGCTGTTTGTCGAACTTACCGTAACCGGCTTTCTTCCCTCCCGCCGGTTCATGCCAATGGGTGCGATCTTTATCGTGGGGCATTGTCTGACTCCTGGACTGAGATTAAGCCGTGGAGAGTGCGCAAATTTCATCATCCGCACTATTCACTGTATAACTAGGCTATTTATTTTCAGGCCAATATATACGCGCTCAGTTTGCTTGTCAATGACGACCCAGGCCGGCCATAGGCCTAAACGGACCCATGGCGCGCAACTAAAAAGTGCGAATCACGAACGCGCATCCTGCTACCAGGCAAAGCGTCCCGACAAATTTCCGAATCAACTCGATATCGATGCGATGGATGGCGTATGCGCCCAGCAGAACGCCGCAGATTTCAAATACGGTGATAAACGAAGCAAGTCCCAGATCGATGCTTCCCAACTTCAAATTCACAACCGTTCCCGACACCGCACCGACAATCTGCAAGACCTGTCCGGCGCCGATCGAACTCATCAACGAAAAGCCGCACAACACCATCAACGGCACCGCCAGCAACGAGCCGCCGATGCCCGTTAATCCCGATAAAAATCCGGTCGCCGCACCGACTGCAGCCAACATAATCCACTGCTGCTTCGACACCTTGGCGAGCGTCGATGCAGCCTTGGCCTTAGCCTTTTCTCCGCCGTTTGCCAAGGTGTAAATGCCGGCGATCATGATCACCACCGCCAGCACAATAGACAGCGCCGATGTACTGAGTTTCGACGCGCCCCACGCGCCGGCAAATCCCGTCAACGCAGCGCCGAAGCATACGGGCTTCACCAACGCCCAATTAATGCTGCCCTTTTTGTGAAAATAAAGGGTGCCGACGATGCCAGTAAAAATGAACGTGAACAAAGACGTCGCAACCCCTTGCTGAATACTTACATTTGCGATTAACATCAGCGCCGGCGGCATAAAGAAGCCGCCGACACCGACACCGCCGACCAGCGCGCCGACGACGATTGATATCAAAATAAGACTTATATAAAACGACATGGATTCCCCATCAGGACATGAATTATTGAAATGCGCATTAAAATGCTGAACATATTATAACTAGTTATAACAAGTTGCGGCGCATTAATTCTATGCCTTGTCGTTAATTCGTCTCTCACAGTTCTGCGATCAAATCCGGCACCACATCGAACAAATCCCCGACGATGCCATAGTCCGCGATACTGAAAATCGGGGCCTCGGGATCTTTATTGATGGCCACGATAATTTTGGAATCCGCCATACCCGCCAGATGTTGTACCGCCCCGGAAATACCGACTGCGATATATAAGGCCGGCGCCACAATTTTCCCGGTCTGGCCGATTTGCAGATCGTTCGGCACAAAGCCGGCATCCACCGCAGCCCTTGAAGCACCCATTGCCGCGCCCAATTTGTCGGCCAGCGGCGCCAAAATCTTGAAGTTTTCGCTTGATCCCAGCCCTCGCCCTCCCGCCACCACAACACGGGCCGACGCCAGCTCGGGCCGTTCAGAAGCCGCCAAATCGCGCGACACAAAAACCGACTTACCGGAATCGGCCGCCGCAGTGATGGCCTGCACTTGCGCAGATCCATCTGTGCCGGCCGCATCGAAGCTGACCGTGCGAACCGTGATCGCTTTCAGTAAATCCAGCGCTTGCACCGTAGCCACGGCGCTGCCGGCATAGATGGGGCGCTCGAACGTATCGGGAGAAATAACCTTGGTGATTTCCGATATCTGGCCGACATCCAGCTTGGCCGCCACGCACGGAAGAATGTTTTTGCCGTAAGCAGTCGCCGGCGCCAGGATATGCGAATACACGCCGGTCACCGCAAGCGCCAGCGCTTGCTGAGAAATATTTTCCGCCAGTCCATCGGCAAATTGCGCCGCATCGGCGACCAGCACTTTGGCAACACCGCTGATTTTGGCGGCGGCGCTCACCGCCGCATCACATTGATGGCCGGCTATCAGCACGTGAATCTCATCGCCGCATTGTGCTGCCGCAGTCACCGTATGCAGCGTGCTGGCTTTCAAGGAAACGTTATCGTGTTCGGCGATGACAAGAACGGACATGATTGGCTTTCTATTTAAATTTATTTCTAAACAACGCGCGCGACGTTCTTCAATTTTTCCACCAGCGCAGCAGCATCTTTGATCAAAACACCCGGCATGCGTTTAACAGGCTCGCTTACTTTCAGCGTGGTCCAGCGCGGCGATACATCGACCTCAAGGTCGATCGATTGAATAACATCCAAGGGCTTTTTCTTTGCTTTCATCAGGTTCGGCAAACTAACGAAGCGGGGCTCATTCAAGCGCAGGTCGGCAGTAATAATCGCCGGCAACGTCAGCCGCACCGTTTCCGAACCACCATCGACATCGCGGACCACCGTCACCGTGCCGCCCTCCTCAAGCGTCACCTTGGAAGCGCAAGTGGCTTGCGGCCATCCAAGCAACGCCGCCAGCATCTGCCCGGTCTGATTACAGTCATCGTCAATCGCCTGCTTGCCGAGAATGATCAATTGCGGCAGCTCCTTGGCGGCAACAGCCGCCAGCAATTTGGCCACCGCAAGCGGTTGCAGCTCCGCATCGGTCTCCACCAAAACGCCGCGATCGGCGCCTATGGCCAGCGCCGTGCGCAGCGTGGCCTGGCATGCATCCGCGCCGCAGGAAACAGCGACGACCTCCGTGACCTTGCCGGCCTCTTTCAACCGCGTCGCTTCTTCAACAGCGATCTCGTCGAAAGGATTCATCGACATTTTCAGGTTCGCGGTATCGACGCCGGAACCATCGGACTTCACGCTGACCTTGACGTTGAAATCCACTACCCGCTTTACGGGCACCAATACTTTCATTTCACAATCCTCAACTTATTTAGGGCAGCGCTGATGAAGCGCCATGGGCGTCAGGCGGGCTGTGGCGGATGGTTGTGCGCAGTGAGGTAAAGAAGGGAGGTAGCCGAAGGCTGCCGGAATGACACGAACGAAGTACAACCATTCGCCACAGCCCGCCTAACGCCCATGGCGCTTAATCAATCAGCATTGCCTAAGATTTATTTATCCACGAACGCGCGCTCGATAACGTAATGGCCCGGACGGCTCATATTGCCCTCCGTCAAACCCTTCGCCTCCAGCACCGCCACCGTATCCTTGAGCATGGCAGGACTGCCGCACAACATGAAGCGATCTTCTTCCACATTGAAAGCAGGCACTTCGATCTTGTCAAAGAATTCATCGCCGCTCAGCAATTGCGGAATCCGGCCCTGATTGACAAACGCTTCCCTGGTCACCGTCGGGTAATAAAGCAAACGATCCGCCACCATCTCGCCGAGCAATTCATGATTGAACAGATCGTTCGAAATGCGATCCTGATACGCCAGCTCGTGGATGTGACGACAGCCGTGCACCAGAATCACCTTTTCAAACTTTTCATAAATATCCGGGTCATGCACGATACTCATGAACGGCGCCAGACCAGTGCCGGTGCCGAGCAAATACAACCTTTTGCCGGGCAACAGATTTTGGCTCAGCAAGGTGCCCGAGGCTTTGCGGCCCACCAGAATGGTGTCGCCCACTTTGATATTTTGCAAACGTGAAGTTAACGGGCCATCCTGAACCTTGATGCTCAAGAACTCCAGATTCTCTTCGTAATGCGGGCTGACCATGCTATAAGCCCGCATCAAAGGCTTGCCGTCGACATTCAAACCGATCATGGCGAATTGCCCGCTCTGATACCTAAAACTAACTTCCCGTGTCGTGGTAAAGGAAAACAGACGGTCCGTCCAATGATGCACCGACAAAACCTCTGCTTCGTAAAAATTACTCATCGCACCACCCTTTCATCAAAGCTTCCGTAAACCCCGCCTCAACTGCGCCAAAAGCGATTTGACGCAGATAGGTCCAGGGATAAATACCGCGATCGTGCAGATCCGAAAAATACAGCCGCACGCCGGTCGAACCCAATACTTCTATATCCAGCAACGTGATATCGGCGGTCACCGGAATCACGTCGTTCAATTTTCTGCGCGTGCTTTCGCACACACTGCAGCGGCACGAGCGTCTCAGCACCTGATGCGAGAGCGTGGCGTGCGCGTCGTTCCACACCAGTTCCAGCGTCCGATTCTTTTTATTCAGATTGATGGCTGAAGGCAGACTCATGGACATAGGATATTTTACCGCCGTCTCACAAGACATTGCGCACCCCATCAGGACCTATTTCCACGCTGAAACCTTCACAGCCGCCTTCCGACAATTCACTGCCCATTGCCGCCAAGCTTTCCTCCCGGATCAATTTCTTGATCGAACGCACCATGGCCACGAATTCAGGATTATCCATCATCTCCGGCTTGCGCGGGCGCGGCAGCGGTACTTCGATCTCGGCCTTGACCCGGCCGGGTCTGGCCGTCATCACATAAATCCGATCGGACAGAAAAATGGCTTCCTCGATATCGTGCGTAATAAACAGCACCGACAAGCGCAAGCGCTGCCACATATTGGTCAAAATTTCCTGCATCACCGAGCGCGTCTGCGAATCGAGCGCGCCGAAAGGTTCATCCATCAACAACACCTGCGGGCTGGTCGCCAGCGCCCGCACAATCCCCACCCGCTGCTTCATGCCGCCCGAAAGCTGGGACGGATAATGATTTTCAAACGCCAGCAAACCAGTCAGCCCGAGCAGGGTACGCGCCTGCGTTTCCCGCTTGGCCGCCGACACGCCCTGCATCTTCAAACCGAATTCAACATTCTTGCGCACCGTCATCCAGGGAAACAGCGAATACTGCTGGAACACCACGCCGCGGTCGGAGCCCGGCCCGCGAATCCGCTTGCCATCCAGTAACAGCGCCCCGTTATCCACTTTGGTGAAACCGGCAACGGCATTCATCAACGTCGATTTGCCGCAGCCGGACGGACCGATGAGCGAAACGAACTCTCCCGGCTGCACATTGAGCGACACAGACTTCACTGCATTGATGACTGTCCCACCCGCTTTAAAACTGATATTAACGTCGCGCACATCAATGTGGCCGGCTGCGGTGTTCACTACGGTGCTCATTTTCTTGCTCCTCCTGCAGCGCCAATCCAAGGCGTCGCCCACTTCGAACAAAGTTGAATTCCCTTGCTGCAGATCAATCCCAGCACGCCGATGGTGATCATACCGAGCGCAATTTCCGCATACGAAATCAAGGAATACGCTTCCCAGGTGAAATAACCGATACCGAATTGCCCTGAGATCATTTCAGCCGCAATCAGCGATACCCACGCCACGCCCATGCCGACAGCCAGGCCGGTGAATATATGCTGCAACGCGCCCGGAATCACGACGGAAAAAATCAGATCCCTTTCCCGAGTGCCCAAACTGCGCGCCGCACGGAACAGGACTTCATCGATTTCTTCAACGCCGTGAATGGTATTGAGCAGAATCGGAAAGAAGGCGCCCAGAAACGTAATGAAAACGATGCTCACCTCATTACTCGGCCAAAGCATAATCGCCATCGGCACCCAGGCAATGGCCGGGATCGGCCGCAATACTTCCAGCGCCGGCATCGTCAATGCGCGGAAGATGCGATAACGGCCGATCAGAATGCCGAAAAATACCCCAACCACGCCGGCCAGAAAGAAACCGATAAGCACGCGGCGCAAGCTGATGCCGACATTCATGATGAACTTGGCAGAGTGGTTGAGTTCGCGCACCTTATCCCAGACATCCCCCGGCGTCGGAATATTCTCGAAACGCACATAGAAATCCAGCCGGTATTTGGTGGCCAGATACCACGCCAAAAGCACACTGCCGATGGAAATAGCGCCCAGGATATAGCGCGCAATATCAGACCCCAGCCATGCGATCACCTTCGATGCGAGAGAAATGCCATCTCCGTACTCATCCTCTTCCGGCAGGACGCCGGCGCCGCCCTGGATGGCGAACAGCGAGAACTTCTTCGATCCCGGTTTCGGCTGCTTCGGCATGGAACGCGCCGGCCCTGTCGTTGAAGCTACCGTTTGACGCTCAGTCACTGCCATAATTATTTCTCCAGCTTGGATAGAACTTCCGTATAAGTAGCCACTGCCCCACCGACTTTGGTGGCATAGGCTTCCGCAGCCTTCTTCAGCAAGAACGGCACCGCGTCAAATTTTGCGGTTCCCATGCCACTCACCGAATAAAAAGCTTTATCGGCAAAGACCTTGATGCCGAGTGCCCTGTCATAGACATAAGCCACCGCAATTTTCTTGCCCGCATCCTGATACTTTTTGATCCCCATGAATGTGCATACCGTCGAGCTCAGCGGCACAATCGCGCCGCCGTCGATCCAGATCTCGCCGGCTTCTTTCGGACGTGTCACAGGCTTGTTGCAGATCGGATCCTTGCCTGCGATCTCGTAGTTCGCCAAGCTTTGCTTTTGCGCGTCATAATTCTGTCCGCGCTCTTTAAACGCCTCGCGCAAATAGCTTTCATTGACCCACGCATCGACATTGAACTGTTTAACGCGATTCAACTTTTGCAAGACCCCATAATCGGTCTTGATGGCATTCACCAGAATCGGTTTAATGGTCGGATCGAGGGTATGAATACCGCCAGGGCCGAGGAAAATGTAGACCACCTCTTTTTCGATCTTGGTCCATTGCTCAATTTTTTCGGCGGCCGCCTTGGGATCTTTCCTGACCCAATCGTCCGCATCCATCATCGCTTTGATATAAGCGACCACGACCTCTGGATATTTCTCGGCGAAGTCCTTACGCACCACCACGCCATGAAATGTCGGTATCTTGGTTTCGGCCCCGTCGAAGATCTTGCGGGCGAAGCCGCGGTACGGCAGCAGTTCGGCAAACGGCACGAAATCGGCGTGCGCATCGATCTTTTTCTCTTGCAAATTGGTGGTGCCGATTTCCGGCGTTTGGCTGACCAGATTCCAGTAATCGTCAGGCCAGCCGCGCGACTGCATGGCCTGCAGCAACATACCGTGCGCGGCCGAGCCGAATGGCACCGAAACGTTCTTGCCCTTCAAATCGGATAGCTGATAGTAAGGACTGTCCTTATTCACCACCACGCCATTACCGGCGCCTAAAGCGTTATAAGCAATCACCGCAATCAATTGCGTTTCATTACCCTTGCTCTGCTGCCCGGTCGCGCCGTTGATCAACAGCGGATAATCGCCCATCATGCCGATCTGAATCTTGTCGGCAATCATGCCGTTGGTAATCGGCGGCCCGGAAGTGGCGTTTTGCCAGTCGAGCTTGAAATCGATATTGCTGTACTTGCCGGTTTTCGGCAGATACTTCTCAAGCAGCCCAAGCTCCTTGATCACAATGCCAGCGGTGACGGTATTGGTCGTCGTATTCTGCGTCCCGATGCCGATGGTGACGGTCTCTCGGGCGTGCGCAGCAAGCGGTGAAAGAAAAAACAGGCACGCCGCTAACAACAGCACCATGCTGGCGCCAAAGTATTTCTTGCTGCGGAGATCGCGGAGGTCGCGGATCGATGAAAGCGAGATAGCCATTTCCATTCCTTTCGGTCGGTGATTCACAAGATACAAATATCGCGGCACGCAACAATAAAAACGAACAACGAACAACGACCAACAACCAACAACGCCTTTAAGCCGCCTCCGCCAACTGATTTCTCTTGTCTTGTTTTTCTGCCCAGATGTCTGCATCGGGCAGCGGTTCTTTCGATTCCGTAATCAAGGGCCATACCTTGGTCAACTGGATATTGAGTTCGACATATTCCTGTTGCGCCGCCGGCAGCGCCTTCTCATCGTAAATTGCCTCGACCGGACACTCCGCCACGCACACACCGCAATCGATGCACACCTCTGGATCGATCACCAAGAAGTTCGGCCCTTCATGAAAGCATTCGACCGGACAAACCGCCACGCAATCCGTGTATTTGCAGCCGATGCAAGATTCTCCGACCACGTGTGTCATCACGCACCTCCCTTGAGAACAATGGTGGCCAACGCCAGCTTGGAAAGCTTGCGCACATCCGAGTCCACATCGTTCTGCGCCAGTTCAAGAAATTTAACAGCCCGTGCATCGCCGATTTCACCCAAGGCAATCACAGCCTCCTTGCGCAGATTACTGATCGAATGTGTCAGCGCGCTGCACAAGGCCGGCACCGCTGGTTTGGCGCGCAACTTACCCAAACTACGCGCCGCCTTGAGCCGGACTTGCCAGAACTCATCATCCATCGCCCGCACCAGATCGGGCACGCCGAGCGTCAGGCCGAGCTTGCCGATGGTGACCGCCGCTTCCTCGCGCACCTGCCACACCGGGTCCATTAAAACGCGGCTCAAAGCAGGCTGGATGCTTACCTCGGAGCAATAGCCGAGTGCGCCCACCGCAACGCGCCGAACCTCATGATCCTGATCGTTGGCGGCCGCGTTCGTCAGCGCCCCGATTGCCTCAACTTTCTTGAGATAACCCAACACACCGACGGCTTCGCGACGCACCGCCGCATCGCTATCCTGCAATGCGTTCATCGCCGGTTCAAATGCAGAGGCTGCTCTCAAAGCCTTGACGGCATGTAAGGCAAAGGCCTTGACCTGCGGGTCTTCGTCGGAAAGATAAGGAAGCAAATAATGTGCCGATTCCGTTTGTTTCAATTCGGCAAGCGTCAGCGCCGCAGCCTTCCTGACCTCTTGATCGGCATCTTTCAACAGCGGCGTCAACGCTTCCAAAACTTCCGGCTCTTCATATCCTTCAATCGCTTTTGCGGCCTCCAAACGCACGCTGGCATCGACGTCGGCCAGCGCACTGATGAGCAAGGGCGCGATGTCATACTCTTCCTCGCTGTAGGGCAGATCGATCACCGCAATGCGGCGCACCGCGGGATCTTCGCTTTGCAGCCGGTCGTGAATACTGATGGTCATCATTTACGCTCCTATCGAACCAGGTATGGGATGTTGACGTGCACAGCGCCGGTTGGGCAATCCTGTTCGCACGGCATGCAATACCAGCACTCATCGAATTTCATGAACGCTTTGTTGGTAACGAAATCGATCGCCAGCACATCCAGCGGGCAAACGTCGACGCATACCGTGCAGCCTTTTTCTGCGATGCACTTCGATTGATCCACCACTACAGGGGCTTGGGTTCGTGTCGATGCAATAGTCGTAGTCATAGTCATGATTTTTCCTCGGTGTTCCTCGATTAATGAGCGTTTTTGCCGCCGGCCACACGCAGCGTTTGATACGCTGCTTTTTCATCGGCATTGAGCTCGACGATATAGGGTTCGATCTCGCGTTTCCTGAACGACATCTTGCCGTCGGGTGTGGATTTGACGTTGGTATGGCAGAACCAGTTTTCGTCGTCTTTTTCCGGATGATCGACGCTCAGGTGATACAAACCCCAGCGGCTCTCCTTGCGAAACAGCGATGCGCGCGCGGCAAGTTCGGCGCAATCGCGAATGGTGTGCGCTTCCATCGCCCGCATCAATTCATGCGGATTCTCGGCGCCCATTTGCTCCAGATCGTCTTTGATTTCGCCAAACCGTTCCAAAGCGATTTCCATCTTGCGCGTCACCTTCGGCGGCTGCAGATAGTCGTTGACGATACGCCGGGTTTTGTACTCGACCTGGAACGGCGTCAAACCATCGGCGCGCGAAAGCGGCGCCATAATCCGTTGCCGCTCGGCTTCGATCATGTCCGTATTGATCACCGGTTCGGACATGCCGGAGAGGTAATCCACCGCGTTCTCGCCGCAGAATTTTCCGTACACGAACGCGCCCAGCATGTAGCTGTGCGGAATGCTGGCGCAATCGCCGGCGGCATATAAACCTGGGATCGAGCACTCGCCCTTTTCGTTGGTCCAGATGCCGGACGCGCTGTGGCCGCTGCAAAAACCAATTTCCGAGATATGCATCTCAATCGCTTTTTGCCGATAGTCGGTGCCGCGGCCTGCATGGAATCTGCCTCGGCTGGGCCGCTCGTTGGTATGCAGAATGTGCTCGATCTCGGCAATCGTTTCTTCGGCCAGATGATCCAACTTCAGGAACACAGGACCGCGGCCGCCTTCCAGCTCGTTAAAGAACTCCAGCATCATCTGGCCGCTCCAGTAATCGCACTCGATGAAGCGCGAGCCCTGAGAATTCGCCGTGAAGCCGCCGAACGGCCCTGTCACGTAGGCGCAGGAAGGACCGTTGTAATCTTTAATCAGCGGATTAATTTGGAAGCACTCGAGATTGGTCAGTTCGGCGCCGGCGTGGAACGCCATCGCATGCCCTTCCCCGCTATTGGTGGGGTTCTCGTAAGTGCCGAACATATAACCCGACGCCGGCAAGCCCAAGCGACCTGCTGCGCCGGTGCACAGCACCACCGATTTGGCTTTAATCACATAGAAATCGGCGGTGCGGCAATCAAAACCCATCACACCGGCGATTTCGCCGTTTGCGCCCGTGATCAAGCGCGTGGCCACCACGCGATTGGTAATTTCGACGCGCGCCCGTTTAAGCTGCCGGTACAACACTTTTTTCATGTGATGTCCCTCCGGCATCGGAAGTACATAACTACCGAGGTGATGCACCTTGCGTACCGCGAAGTCGCCGGTTTCATCCTTCTCAAATTTCACGCCCCAGCGGTCCAGCTCTTCGATCATCGCGAAACTATTGGCCGCGTAGGCGAACACGCCTTTTTGATCCACGATGCCGTCATTGGCCACGGTAATTTCTTTGGTGTACTGCTCCGGCGTAGCATGCCCGGGAATCACTGCATTATTAAGACCATCCATTCCCATGGAAATTGCACCGCTGCGCTTGACGTTGGCTTTTTCAAGCACCAGCACGCGCAATTTCGGATTCTTTTCCTTAGCCTTGACAGCAGCCATCGGGCCGCCGGTACCGCCGCCCACGATCACCAGGTCGTACTCCAATTCGATGGTTTTCATCTTTGCCTTTCAGTAAGTTATTGCGTCTGACAGTTAATCAATTTATCTCGTCATTACTCGTCATAACAAGTTGAGCAAGAGCTGTGCCAGCTCTTTTTTTGTGGCTTATGGGGGGAATTGCGGAGAGTTGCTTATTTGCATGCGCAGCGGAAGTGCGCGTGCGGCGTTTAATCGATCCATTCTGGTGAATTCACGCCAAAAAAGACCCAATGTAGTGAAATGGAACGATCGTTATTTTTTTACCTGTGGCGGTGACCCTTCGACAGGCTCAGGGCGAACGGGGGTTGGTAAAAGTTTTAAAGAAAACCGTTCGCCCTGAGCAGGCCGCAGGCCGTGGGTTTCCGATGGCCCTGAGCCTGTCGAAGGGAGGGTCACCTCTGACGGCAAAACTCAAAGAATGCTACCGAAGCACCTTCAATTTATATTTAAAACTTTCCGCCCGATAAT
>DATMOE010000398.1:0-12737 GCA_035568435.1 Herbaspirillum sp.
CCGGAATTGCTGAAGCAATTGGCGGAAAACGAGACACCGATCGAGCGCAAGCTCAATCCGCAAGCGGCGCAACAGAGCCAGGATGAAAAACTGACGCTCACGCAAAGCCAATTCCGCCTGATGCTCAATGAGGATGCTATGGCAACTGAAAAACTGGCGGAAGGCATACGCGCATTTGCTGCCGATGCTGTCAAGCTGGAGAAGATTGTCGACGCATTGCGTACGCAGTAAGCGGAGACGAGAGCGGGAACGAAAGCGGGAAACCGGACGCCTCTCGGTGTCCGGTATGAAGTACCAGTATTTTTAATGCGTTTTTAGGGCGTGAAAGTTCACGCTTCTTTTATACAATTTATACAAACCATTGGTGATTGAACGTCAAGTAGCCAAGTAGGAACAGGGCGAATGCAATAACAATCTGCTTCCACTTCATCTTCATCTTATTTCCCGTTCAGAATGTTTATCGGACGTTTTAAATACGCTTATCAAGTCTTCCCTGTGACACGGGCAGTGAATAGAAAAATCACTTTCCCGAAACAATAGCACGGCGATTTATCGTTGCGCATCCGTCATAATAATTTCCCGCTGGAAATTATCAGCGCCGATTCGTCACGGAGACCTCCCATGCTAAAAAATCGTTTTACCTCCCTCGTCCTGGCCGCCATCGTTAGCATCGCCACCTTATCGCCGGTTCATGCCGCGCAACGCGAATTGGTGATCGCAACCGATACCGCATTTATACCGTTCGAGTTCAAGCAGGGAGGTAGTTACGTCGGCTTCGATCTCGATTTATGGGATGCGATCGCCAAAGAGGCTGGTCTCGACTATCGTTTTCAAGCAATGGATTTTGCCGGCATCATTCCAGGCCTGCAAACCAATAACATCGATGCCGCGCTGGCCGGCATCGCCATTAACGATGTCCGCAAAAGGGTCATCGATTTCTCCGATCCCTATTACAACAGCGGGCTGACTGCGATAGTCCCTATCGACAGCAAAATCAATAGCATCGAGGAACTCAACGGCAAGCGCATCGCCGCCAAGACCGGTACCGCCACCGTTGACTGGATCAAGAAAAATTTGAAACCTTCAGAATTGCGGCTGTTCCCGAACATCGATAATGCCTATATGGAACTGCGCGCCGGCGGCGTCGATGCGGCAATGCATGACACGCCGAATGTGCTGTATTACATCAAATCTGCCGGTGCGGGGAAAGTCAAGACTGTCGGTCAGCCCACTTCCGGCGATCAATACGGCATCGCCTTTGCCAAGGGAAGCCCGCTGGTAGGCCCTGTCAATGCGGCACTGAAAGCCATTAAAGCCGACGGCCGTTATGCCGCCATCTATAAAAAATGGTTCGATACCGCGCCACCGTTATAAACCGGGATAAAACGGAGACGACATGGATTTTCAATGGGCGGTAGTGCTGGAAGCGCTGCCAAGTTTATGGCAGGGTGCGCAACTATCGCTGTACATTGCATCGGTGGGCTTGGCGGGTGGTATTGTTTTGGGCGCATTAGCGGGTACATGCCGCGCCTACGGCCACCCGCTGTTGAACGTCCTTACGCAATGCTATATCGAGTTGATACGCGGTACGCCGATGGTGGTGCAAGTCATGTTTGTCTACTTTGCGCTCCCCCAATTACTAGGGGTCCGGGTCGATCCGCTGGACGCAGCGATCTTTGCGATTACCATCAATTCCAGCGCCTATCTGGCTGAAGTGGTCAGAGGCGCATTATTGTCGGTCGGCGTCGGGTTGCGTAATGCAGGTTTGGCGCTTGGCCTGCCATTTTATAAAGTGGTTTATTACATCCTTGGTCCGGTCGCGTTCCGCCGTCTCATTGCACCGCTTGGCAATCAATGCATCATCAGCCTGAAAGATACTTCTTTGTTTATCGTCATCGGCGTTGGGGAATTGACGCGGCAAGGGCAGGAAATCATGGCGAGCAATTTTCGTGCAATTGAAATCTGGAGTGCCGTTGCATTGTTCTATTTACTGATGACCGGCAGTTTGACGCTGATTCTGCGCTTGATCGAAAAGCGCATGCCCATTCTTTAAACTCCGTATTTTTCAGGTGGTGCGCCGGTCCAGCATTGCGCGTGCAATGGTGCCGGCATCCACATATTCGAGCTCTCCCCCCACCGGCACGCCACGCGCCAGCCGGCTGACTTTCAGGCCCCGCGCTTTCATGGTTTCGCTGATGTAATGGGCGGTTGCTTCGCCTTCATTGGTAAAGTTGGTCGCCAACACGACTTCGGTCACAATGCCGTCGGTCGCCCGCGCAATCAGTTTTTCCAGATGAATGTCCTTGGGGCCGATGCCATCGAGCGGCGACAAACGTCCCATCAACACGAAATACAAACCTTTGAACGTCAGCGTCTGCTCGATCATCAATTGATCGGTCGGCGTTTCCACCACACATAGCAGACTAGCGTCACGCTCGGCGTCTTCGCAGGTTTCGCAAATGGCGCGTTCCGTAAAGGTATTGCACATTGCGCAATGCTGGATGGCTTCAGTCGCCTGCACCAACGCGCGGCTCAACTGGAGTGCCCCGGCCTGGTCATGCTGCAGCAAATGGTAGGCCATGCGTTGCGCCGATTTCGGACCGATGCCGGGCAGCACGCGTAGCGATTCGGTCAGAAAGGCGAGACTGGAAGGGGTTTTCAATTTGTCTTGGTCGGTTGAAATACCGACAATAATTCGGCTGTCATCGATGGTACGAATTCAGTGATTTCATAGCTGGCGACAGCGCCGATAAAATAGGGATCTTCCTGCATAATTGCTTCGAGATCGGCACGCTCGATCGAATCGGTCAGAATAATGCCGCCGTTACGCGGCACCTTGCGCCCCGACATCAGAAATACGCCACTGGCGAAATGTGTTTGCAAATACTGACGATGCGCAGTCAGCAAAAGATCAATCTCGCTTGCAGATTTAATATAAGTAAACGAGATGATAAACATACTTCCTCCGGTGAAGTGCGTGTTCTCAGTGCTCTTCTACGACCGATATAAAAACTTAAGAAGTGCTGAGGTACTTTCCTAGAACGGCATTTTGAAACCCGGCGGCAAAGGCAGGCCGGCTGTCATGCCTGCCATTTTCGCCTGTGTCGTCGCTTCGGCCTTGCGTACTGCGTCATTGAACGCGGCTGCCACCAGATCTTCCAGCATGTCTTTGTCATCGGTGAGCAATGACGGATCGATCGAAACGCGTTTGACATCGTTTTTGCATGTCATCAGTACTTTGACCATCCCAGCGCCGGATTCCCCTTCGACCTCAATCGTCGCGAGCTCGTCCTGCGCTTTTTTCATGTTGTCCTGCATGGCTTGCGCCTGCTTCATTAATCCTGCAATTTGACCCTTCATCATGCTGCTACTCCTTATCGGTTAAACATATTCAGTACAAGCGGCGCACGCTACCGCCATGTTTTTAGCGCCATTAAACCGGCCTGATCGATTCCTGCGTGACAGTGGCGCCGAATTCGTGCATCAGATTTTGCAAAAACGGATCGGCCTGCACTTTTTGCTCAGCGGCGCTCTGGCGAACGCGCTGTTCGGCCTGCTCCAGGATATCGGCAGTCATCTGCACCGCGCCGATTTCCACCTCAACCCTGGCGGTTTTGCCGAAGCGTTCAGTCAGCCCCACGCAAAGCTTATCGACACTGCCGGCCGCGCACAGATTGTCATAGGGGATTCTGAAATGGAATACTACGGCATTGCCGACACTATCGTCGCAACGCAGCAGTTCGCTATGGCGTGCAAGCTGATGCGCAACGCCGCGCAGCGGCAATGCAATCGCCAGCGCCGGCCAGTTGCCGTCCCAGCCCAGATCGGCAGCGATGCGCGCGGTATTTTTTTCCACGATCGGATCAATCGGCGCGAACACAGGCGCAGGTTCGACCACTACAGCCGGCGCCGCCTTGACGGCAGGTGCCGCAGAATGCGTACCATTGCGCGCTGGAACAGGCGACGACTGCGCCTCGTGATCCCATGGCGGCGCTTCCTGATCCCAGGGCGGCGGCGCGCTCGATGTCATTGTGTCGATTACAGGCGCAGCAATCGCGGCAGCCGCCGGCGTTGCTGTTCTGGCATTAGTTGGTGCTACGGAAGGTGCAGCTTGCGCCGCACGTGGCGTGCCGGCCGCAGAGCGCCCGGATGAGCCGGCCCGTGCAGCCGCCAGCGCAGCCATGGCCGGGCTGAGCGGTGCGGAAGCCGGCGCGGCCGGCGCAGTCGCTGGCTGCCTTGCGGGTGTTGTTACTGGTGTTGCGGTTGATGCCAATCCGGCAGGCGCATCGATTGCGTTATTACCTGGACCTGAACCTGCGCCCGGACTGCGCGCTACCGGCACGCGGGTCACCGCGGCTTGCGGCGCAGCGCTCAACAGCGCAGCCGGCGCCATCGGGCGCGCCGATGCTGCCGAGGGCGGCGCTGCCGGCGCAAATCCGGCGGCGGAAGCGGCATTCAAAGGACGGAACGCCAGCATCCGCAATAAAGTCATGCTGAAGCCTGCGTATTCGTCCGGCGCCAGGCCCAGCTCGTTGCGTCCGTGCACGGCGATCTGATAAAACAACTGCACTTGCTCAGCATCGAACTGCTGCGCCAGGCGCACGATATCTTCACGCTGCGGCAAATCGTCGGACAATGCCGCCGGCACGGTTTGCGCCAGCGCAATCTGATGCAGCAGCGTGCCGATATCCTGCAAGGCGGCGCTATACGAGAGACTACGGGTCGCCATCTCGTCGGCGACAGCCAGTAATCCGGCGCCGTCCTGCTGCGCCAGGGCGTCCAGTACGCGAATCAGATAAGACTGATCGAGCGCGCCCAGCATGCCCTGCACCGCCTCCAGCGTTACCTTGCCCGCCGCATAAGCGATCGCCTGATCGGTCAGCGACAATGCATCGCGCATTGAACCGTGCGCGCCCTGCGCCAGCAAACGCAATGCCGGCGCTTCGAATTCGATACCTTCCTGACCGAGGATATTGTCGAGATGACTGACAATATGGCCGGGCGGCATTTGCTTCAGATTAAATTGCAGGCAGCGCGACAAAACCGTCACCGGGATTTTTTGCGGATCGGTCGTCGCCAGAATAAATTTGACATGCTCCGGCGGTTCTTCCAGCGTTTTCAGCATGGAATTGAAAGCATGGTTGGTCAACATGTGTACTTCATCGATCATGTAGACCTTGAAACGCGCATTGGAGGGCGCATACACAGCCTGTTCCAGCAATTGCGCCATTTCATCGACGCCGCGATTGGAGGCGGCATCCATTTCAATGTAATCGACAAAACGGCCGGCATCGATTGCCGTGCAGACTTCGCAGACGCCGCAAGGTTGTGCGGTAATGTCGCCGGCGCCATCGGCGCCGATGCAATTGAGCGATTTGGCCAGAATGCGCGATAGTGTGGTTTTACCGACACCGCGCGTACCGGTAAACAGGTAGGCATGATGCAGACGTTGCTGTTCCAGCGCGTGCGTGAGCGCACGCACGACGTGTTCCTGCCCCACCAGCGTATCGAAATTCCTGGGGCGGTATTTACGGGCAAGGACTTGATACGACATAGGGTGCGCTAATGGTGGTTTGAGCGGACATTTTAACCGACAGTCCGAACTGCCTGCCGCAGTTTAATATATTGACGCGAATTCGCTAACGATACTATAGTCACGCCATGATCCCAGAATTCAATTCCCTATCCGAAAAAGTCAGCCGCCTGGCCCTCCTTGCGCAGACCTTGCGCCAGGAAAATGCCGATCTGCGACTGCATCTGAGCAGTTTAAACAACGACAAGGAAGCGCTTGCCAAGCGTATGGACGAGGCGCATCGCCGCATCGCCGCGTTGCTGGAAACACTGCCCGAGACAGAATCCGATGCGCAACTCGATGCAGCGTCCGATTTAGAGCCCGATATGGTCTCCGAAGAGCCTGAGTTGGCAGAGGAAAAAGCCGTATGATCCAACTCGATGTCATGATCATGGGCCAGCCCTACAAATTGGCTTGCAAGGAAGGCGAGCAAGCAGATCTGCAACAGGTCGTCGCTTATCTGGATGAAAAGATGTGCGCCGTGCGCGATGGCGGCAAGGTCAAGGGCAACGATCGCATCACTGTCATGGCGGCACTGGGAATTGCCGCCGAGTTGCTATCGATGCAAGCCACCGAAGGCACGACGATTGCACAATGGCGGCAACACATCAGCGTCATGCACTCGGTGCTCGATGAAGCGCTGACACCGCAAGAAAAGTTGTTTTAAAAGAGCCGACGACGCTGCATTGTAAAAACTGTCAAACCGTTTGACTTGGCGCTGATTTGGGGTAGACTAATCACTTCCTGCCGTGTTCGCGAGTGCCATAATTCCTTGAACCATTTATGCGCACAGGTTACGGACATTTGTTCGATGGGCGTGCGCGTCGCTAGTCCGATGATCCCAAAATTGAACTGACTGTAGCCACCTTGAACCTTTAGGTTCAGGATGCCGGCATAGCGGCACAGGCGGGAAACGAATTCATAAAGTATTAGCCGTAAAAAAAAGCGACTGCGTAAGCAGCCGCTTTTTTTCGTTGATCGGTTTGTTGATCGTTCGCCCGGTTTTTATTTTGCAGGCGGCTTGCGATCCTGCCCGACTTCTTCAATCGCATCCTGAAATTCGGTTATATCTTCAAAGCTTTTATAAACAGACGCAAAACGGATGTACGCAATCTTGTCCAGCCGTTTCAATTCCCGCATAACCAGCTCGCCCACCTGTCCCGACACAACCTCGCGCGACCCGCTGGATAACAGCTTTTCCTGAATATTCTTCAAGGCCGCATCCACCGCCTCGGCCGATACCGGACGCTTGCGCAACGCCAGCATCAAACTGGCGCGCAACTTGGATGCGTCGAAATCGCTGCGGCTGCCGTTCTTCTTAACGATCACCGGCATCGTCAATTCAATCCGCTCATACGTCGTAAAACGCTTGTCGCAATTGGTGCAGCGACGGCGGCGACGGATCACATCGCCCTCTTCCGAGACACGCGTATCGAGCACTGTCGTGTCATCGTGTTGGCAAAAAGGGCATTTCATGATGCCGCCTCCGGTCTGGTCTGCTACAGCTCGTAGACGCGGAACGCATCGGTCAACTTCTTGACCTCCGCCTTGACCCGCTCAATCGTCGCCGCATCATGCGGATTATCCAGCACGTCCGCAAACAGATGGCCGACCTTGATCGCTTCGGCTTCCTTGAAACCACGCGTTGTCATCGCAGGGCTGCCGAGGCGAACGCCGGAAGTGACAAACGGCTTTTCAGGATCGTTCGGAATGGCATTTTTGTTGCAGGTAATATGCGCCGAACCCAGGATCGCTTCGGCTTCTTTGCCGGTGATTTTCTTGGCGCGCAAATCGACCAGCATCACATGCGATTCAGTACGGCCGGACACAATGCGCAGACCACGTTCGATCAGGGTCTTTGCCAATGCATCGGCATTTTTGAGGACTTGTTCTTGGTAGGCCTTGAATTCAGGTGTCAGCGCTTCCTTGAACGCGACGGCCTTGGCGGCGATCACATGCATCAGCGGTCCGCCCTGGATACCCGGGAAAATGGCGGAGTTGATTGCCTTCTCGTGCTCGGCCTTCATCAGGATGAAGCCGCCACGCGGACCGCGCAACGATTTGTGCGTAGTCGATGTCACGAAGTCGGCATGCGGCACCGGATTAGGATAGATGCCAGCCGCAATCAAACCAGCATAATGCGCCATGTCGACCATAAAATAGGCGCCGATTTCCTTGGCGATGCGGGAGAAGCGTTCGAAGTCGATACGCAGCGCATAAGCGGACGCGCCGGCGATAATCAGTTTCGGCTTGTGTTCGCGCGCCAGACGCTCCATCGCTTCGTAATCGATCTCTTCTTTTTCGTTCAAGCCGTAAGAAACCACGTTGAACCATTTCCCCGATTGATTCAAAGCCATGCCGTGCGTCAGATGGCCGCCTTCGGCCAGCGACATTCCCATGATGGTATCGCCCGGCTTGAGCACCGCGAAGAAGACACCCTGATTGGCTTGCGATCCCGAATTCGGCTGCACGTTGGCGGCTTCGGCGCCGAACAGCCGCTTCAAACGGTCGATGGCCAATTGTTCGGCTACATCGACAAATTCGCAACCGCCGTAATAACGCTTGCCGGGATAGCCTTCGGCATATTTATTGGTCAATTGCGTGCCTTGCGCCTGCATGACCGCCGGCGAGCAATAATTTTCAGAGGCAATCAGCTCGATATGATCTTGCTGACGCTGATTTTCTTTTTGAATAGCCGACCACAATTCAGGATCGACATTGGCTAGGGTAAGATTTTTTGCAAACATGTATTGCTCCGTTTAAAGATCCGGCTGATGCCGTGGACCGAAACGACGCAATAGGCCAAACGATGGCAATACTGCAGCGCCCGGCACACCGGTGCAGCGTCTGAATCGAATGAGGGCCAAAAAGGGAAACGCAGGCAGCCTCAGACGTACTTTCCATTCAGGCTACCCAGGCGCACGGCAAATAAAATCTCACGCTTCCCGATGGATACCCATCTTTACCGGGCAGGCCCGGTTTTTCGCCAGTCACGTGAGACGAAATGGTCCGAGCATTGTATGTGAAGCTTTTTATTTCGGCAACCGCGTTCTGTTTCTATGGGGCTCAGTGACGTTGCCAATTTCATTTGTAAGGAAATGCAGCGCGCCAGCAGAAGCGCTTACTGTTCGGCTACAATTCCGCTTAATTTTTATAATTCTTTTTTAGTGAACTATCGGAGATTTGGCAATGATCGTTTTGATTACCGGCGCAACTGCGGGCTTCGGCGCCGAAATGGCGCGCAAATTCGTCCAAAACGGCCATCAGGTAATTGCGACCGGCCGCCGTCAGGATCGATTGGACGCGCTGGCCGCCGAACTGGGCGGGCAACTGTTGCCGCTGCAGATGGATGTCACCAGCAAAGACTCGATTCGCACCGCGCTGGCCAGCCTGCCGCCGGCGCTGCAGAAAATCGATGTCCTGATCAATAACGCCGGGCTGGCGCTGGGCATCGCGCCGGCCCATGAAGTTGCGCTCGAAGATTGGGAAACCATGATCGAAACCAATTGCAAGGGCTTGGTCACCATGACCCGTCAGATTCTGCCCGGCATGGTCGAGCGCAACAGCGGCCTGATCATCAATCTGGGCTCGATCGCCGGCAGCTATCCCTATCCGGGCGGCAATGTATATGGCGCCACCAAAGCATTCGTCGAGCAATTTACCTTGAATCTGCGTGCCGATCTGGTCGGCACCGGAGTACGCACCACCAATATTGCGCCCGGTCTTTGCGGCGGCACCGAATTTTCCAATGTCCGCCTCAAAGGCGATGACACCGCAGCGGCCAAAATCTATGACGGCACGACGCCGCTGACCGCCGACGATATCGCAGATACCGCCTACTGGATCGCCACGTTGCCGGCCCATGTCAACGTCAATCACATCGAACTGATGCCGACGTGCCAGGGCTTTGCCGGCCTCAGCATCAAGCGGACCGCATCCTGAGACCACTCATGACGCATGACTTCAGTTGGAAAATCCGCGTGTATTACGAGGACACCGATGCCGGCGGCGTTGTGTTCTACGCCAATTACCTGAAATTTTTTGAGCGTGCGCGCACCGAATGGCTGCGCGCCCTGGGCGTCGGACAACACGCGCTGAATGCCGATGAGCGCATCATGTTTATTGTCAAAAGCACCGCCGTCGATTATCTCGCCCCGGCGCAACTGGACGATGAATTGAAACTCACGGTCACCATCGAAAAACTGGGGCGCGCATCGGTCTCGTTTATGCAGGAAGCCTGGCGGCTGGATAGTGACGGTGCGCAAGAAAAGTTACTGGCGCGGGGCGCAATCAATGTTGTCTGCGTAAAAGCAAACGCAGCAGACACAGCAAACGCAGCAGACGCCGATACCCCCGGGCGCACTGCCAATTTCCGTCCAACCGCCATTCCGCAAACCATTTTGAACAGTATTCGCAATAGCAGTGTCCAACCCGCATCGCACGGCCCCGATCCGCATAATTGAATCGGGGCTTTTTTTGCGCTTACAATTGCACATTTACCGACTGAAGCCTGATTGCCCTCTATGACCGTCACCCAAGACCTTTCATTTATCTCATTGATTGCCAATGCGTCCGTTCTGGTGCAATTGGTACTGTTGCTGCTGCTGACCGTCTCCGTGTTTAGCTGGACCTATATCTTCCGCAAAATGTTTGCCTTGCGCGCCGCCCGCGCGCAGACCGAAGCGTTCGAACGCGTCTTCTGGTCCGGCGGCAATCTGGCGGCGTTATATCAGGACACACTATCGAACCGCCGTAAAAGCGTTGACGGCTCCGGCGCGATGGAGCGTATCTTCCAGGCCGGCATGGGCGAATTCAATAAGTCCAAAGCCAGCATGGCGAACCGGCCGAATGCGGATGCCGGCGCATCGCTGGATGGCGCGCGGCGCGCAATGCGTGCTGCGTATCAACGTGAAATGGATTCGCTTGAAGCGCATCTGGCTTTTCTGGCCTCGGTCGGCTCGGTCTCGCCTTACGTCGGTCTGTTCGGTACGGTCTGGGGCATCATGAACGCGTTCCGCGGCCTGGCCAATGTGCAGCAGGCCACTCTGGCCTCGGTCGCACCCGGCATCGCCGAGGCGCTGGTGGCAACCGCCATCGGTCTGTTCGCCGCGATCCCGGCCGTCGTGGCCTATAACCGCTACTCGCACGATATCGACCGGCTGGCGATCCGCTTCGAAACCTTCATCGAAGAATTCTCCAACATCCTGCAACGGCAGGCCCGCTGATGTCTAATTCCACACTCCGCGGTGGCCGTACCCGCAAATTCAAAGCCGAAATCAACGTCGTGCCCTATATTGACGTCATGCTGGTGCTGCTGGTCATCTTCATGGTCGCCGCGCCGCTGACCAATCCCAGCGTGATCAATTTGCCGACCGCCGGCAAATCGGCATTGCCGCCGACTGCTTACATCGAAATCGGGCTGCAACCCAATGCCCGCTCGACCATTGCCATGCGCGGCCCGGCAGCAGGCAAAACCGATACCGCGGCCGACCGCGATGCGTTGACCCAGAAGCTGCAAGCGCTGCACGACGAAAATCCTGAATTGCCCGTGATGATTTCCGCCGACAAAGATATTAAATACGACGAAGTGATCCAAACCATTACAGCGGCCAAAAAACTCGGCGTCACGCGCGTGGGATTGGCAACCAAGTAAATGGCTGAAGTTTCCAACCGCCCCCCGAAACAGCGCGGCGCCTGGCGTGCCCTCACGCTCGCCCTGATCATGCACATTGCGTTGTTTGCGTTCTTGTGGATAGGCGTGCGCTGGCAGAACGAAACCCCGCTGGTCACCGAAGCCGAAATCTGGAATCCCACAATACGCGAAGCCGCACCGCAGCCGGAACCAGAACCGCCGCAACCGGTCCCAGTGCCTGAACCTGTCGTGGAACCGCCGCCTCCGCCACCACCGCCAAAGGTTGAAGAACCTGTGGTGGCCAAGCCGGATATCGCCGTGGAACAAGAAAAGAAACGCAAAGAACAGGAACAGCAACAAAAGGAACAAGAGCAAAAGGCGCAACTTGCCAAAGAGAAAGAACAGCAGAAGTTAGAACAACAGCAAAAGGACAAAGAGCAGAAACTGGCCAAACAAAAAGCCGACGAAGAGGCGAAGAAGAAAGAGGAAGCTGATAAACTAGCTGACGATAAGCGGCGTAAGCAGTCGGAGGCCGAAAAACAGGCAGCCGACAAGCGCAAAGCCGACGATTTGCAGCGCATGCGCAGTCAGGCCGGCGGTACCGGCGACGCCGCCAAATCGCAGGGGCCGCGTGGCAGTCCCGGGTATGCCGCCAAAATCGGCGCCAAGATCAAAATGAATACGGTGTTTCCGGTTCCAGGAGATCTAGTCGGCAACCCGGCCGTAGAATACGATGTCCAACTGCTGCCGGATGGCTCGGTGAGCGGAATACGATTGATTAAATCTTCGAATGTGCCAGGGTTTGACGAGGCGGTGAAAGCCGCGATCAACAAATCTTCGCCCTTCCCGAAAGATACCGACGGCACGGTGCCGAGCAGTGTTAACGTGTCTCACAAACCGAAAGATCAGTGAAAGATAAGCAAGCAATGATGAAAATTTTACGATTGTCTTTTTCTTCCCGCGGCATGGCGGCTCTTTTGCTGCTTGCGGGCCTGTGCACCGCCGCCTCGTCGCAGGCGCAATTGCACGTCGAAATCTCCGGCGTGGGCGCCAGCCAGATTCCCGTGGCCATCGCCAGTTTCGCCAACGAAGCCATTGCGCCCGAACAAATCACCGCCATCATCAAAGCCGATCTGACCCGCAGCGGCATGATCAAGGTCATCGACACCAGCGATGTCCTCTCTGAATCTTCAACCATCAATTTCGCCGACTGGAAAGGCCGCGGCGCCGACGCGCTGGTAGTCGGCAGCGCACAACAACTGGCCGATGGCCGCATCGACGTGCGTTACCGCTTGTTCGACACCGTCAAGTCTGCGCAACTATCTGCTCTGTCATTGGCAGCGCCACCGCAATCGACCCGTCTTACCGCGCATAAAATTGCAGATGATATTTATCAGAAGCTGACCGGCATTCCCGGCATCTTCGCCACGCGCATTGCCTACGTCATCAAGAGAGGCAACGAATATCGCCTCGAAGTCTCGGATGCCGACGGCGCCGCGCCGCAAGTAGCGCTGCAATCGAACGAACCGATCA
>DATMOE010000399.1:0-12424 GCA_035568435.1 Herbaspirillum sp.
GGTGTAACTGGTTTCGCAACAAACCGCCAAACGGCAATTCGTTTTGCTTATTTCTGATACGGGCGCAGCATTCATGCGCCCGTTTATTTTTTCCGGCTAATGGCAAGAGAGTAATTGCATGACACAAGCGGTAAGCAAGCGCATCGTGCTTGGTATTCAATACGATGGCGGCCCTTGGCAAGGCTGGCAGACGCAGCGCCACGGCCAGACTGTGCAAGATGCGCTGGAAGCGGCGTTGCTGCGTTTTGCGTTGGCACCGCTGGAAGTGGTTTGCGCCGGCCGTACCGATTCCGGTGTGCATGCGCTTGAGCAGGTGGTGCATTTCGACACGACGCTCGCGCGCGACACCGCCTCGTGGGTGCGTGGGGTCAATGCCTTTCTGCCGGCATCGATTGCCGTACGCTGGGCCTGTGAATTGCCACCGCAACCGATCGTTGAAGCCGCAGCGCCGTCGATTCCCGATAGCGCCGCGTCCGGCCTGCCGTATGCCCGTGAAGACGGCTTTCACGCGCGCTTCAGTGCGATTGCGCGGACCTATCATTATTTGCTCTATAACCATCCGGTGCGCTCGCCGCTGCTCGCAGGCCGGGCCGGCTGGGTGTTCCGGCCGCTGTCTTTGCAGCGCATGCGCGAAGGCGCGCAGCATCTGGCCGGTACGCATGACTTTTCGGCCTTCCGTTCCATCGAATGCCAGGCCAAAACACCGGTGCGCAGCATGCACCGTCTTGATATTGTGCAATCCGGCGACATGTTTATATTCACTTTGTGCGCCAACGCTTTTTTGCATCACATGGTGCGCAATATCGTCGGCTCGCTGATTACGGTCGGGCAGGGTAAGCAGGTACCGGACTGGATTGCCGATGTGCTGGCGCAGCGCGACCGCAGCAAAGCGGCCCCGACTTTCATGGCCGACGGTTTATATCTGGCGCGCGTCGATTATCCTGCGCAATGGCAACTGCCGCAGCAACCGACGCCGGATGGCTGGCCGTGGGGCTATCATGCCGAAATAGCGGGGGCGGGCGTTTTCGACAATAAAGAGTCGCTTTAATTTTGGAAAACTTGCTTATGAAACATCGCACCAGAATCAAAATTTGCGGATTGACGCGGGCCGAGGATGTCGCCGACGCAGTGGCTGCCGGCGCCGATGCGGTCGGTTTTGTGTTTTACGCTGCAAGTCCGCGTTTTATCAAGGCGCAGCAAGCCGCTGTCCTGATGACGCAATTACCGCCCTTCGTTTCGGCGGTCGGCTTATTCGTCAATGCGTCGGCAGCGCAGGTGCAGGAAGTGTTGGCGCATGCGCCCTTGGCCATGCTGCAGTTTCATGGCGATGAAACGCCGGAACAATGCGCAGCGATTGCCGCCGCCGTCAAACGGCCGTTTATGCGCGCAGCGCGCATTGCCGCTACGACGCAGCCCGAGGATTTGTTAAAATACGAACTTGCTTATCGCACGGCCAGTCCATTTTTCAGCGGACTCCTGCTCGATACGCTGGTCGATAATTATGGCGGTAGTGGAAAGGTATTCGATTGGTCTCTTATTCCAGAAGAACTCGCGCCTCGGGCCGTTTTGAGTGGTGGCTTAAACGTTGCCAACATCATTGAGGCGGTGCGTCTTGTGCGCCCGCATGCGGTAGACGTCAGCAGTGGCGTCGAAAGCGGCAAGGGCATCAAGGACGGCAGCAAAATTCGCGCATTCATTGCCGCAGTGCAAGATGCGGATAATGCCATCGCCGGCACAGCCTGAGCTTCAGCTTAAAGGCTTAAGTTATCTAATCAAAGGAATTACCATGAGCGATATTAATCGCCCCCAATCGTCAGACGCGTCACCACGCCCATCCTATGACGGGCCTTATAATTTCCCGGATGCAACAGGGCATTTCGGCCGCTACGGCGGCAGCTTTGTCGCAGAAACCCTGACGCACGCCCTGACGGAGTTAACCGAGGCTTACGCCAAATATCAGCACGATCCGCAATTTCTGGCGGAATTCCATTCTGAACTCAAACATTTCGTCGGCCGTCCAAGCCCGATTTATCACGCCAGGCGCTGGTCCGAACAGGCCGGCGGCGCGCAGATTTATTTCAAGCGGGAAGATCTGAATCACACCGGCGCGCACAAGATCAATAATGTGATCGGACAGGCGCTGCTGGCCAAACGCATGGGCAAACGGCGCATCATCGCCGAAACCGGCGCCGGCCAGCATGGCGTGGCCACAGCGACCATCTGTGCGCGTTTCGGCATGGAATGCGTGGTCTACATGGGCAGCGAAGACATCAAACGGCAATTGCAGAACGTGTATCGGATGGAATTGCTGGGCGCCAGAGTGGTGCCGGTGGAGTCCGGTTCGAAGACGCTCAAGGATGCGCTCAACGAAGCCATGCGCGATTGGGTCACCAATGTCGAGGATACGTTTTACATCATCGGCACGGTTGCCGGCCCGCATCCTTATCCGATGCTGGTGCGCGATTTTCAGTCGGTCATCGGGATCGAATGCCTGACGCAGATGCCGGAAATGGCAGGGCGTCAGCCGGATTATGTGATCGCCTGCGTTGGCGGCGGCTCGAATGCAATGGGCATTTTCTATCCTTATATCGAGCATAAAGATGTACGGCTGATCGGGGTCGAAGCGGCCGGCGAGGGGCTGGATACCGGGCGTCATTCGGCTTCGCTGACCTGCGGATTTCCGGGCGTGCTGCACGGCAATCGTACTTATTTGCTGCAGGACGAAAACGGCCAGATCATCGAGACGCATTCGGTCTCGGCCGGACTGGATTATCCCGGCGTCGGCCCCGAACATGCATGGCTGAAGGATCTGGGCCGCGCCGAATATGTGTGCATTACCGACGATGAAGCACTGGAGGCATTCAATACCTGCTGCCGGATCGAAGGCATTATCCCGGCACTGGAATCGAGCCATGCGCTGGCTTATGGCGCCAAGCTGGCGGCGACTTTGCCGAAGGACCGGATAGTGCTGGTTAATTTGTCCGGCCGCGGCGATAAAGATATGCATACCGTGCAGGAGCGGGCGGGTAAATCCGCTTAAGCGATAAAGCGACTAGGCGACTAAGCAACTAAGTGGCCGCCTAGCTCAATCTCACAATTACTCTTAAAAAAATGTCTCGAATCCAATCTACGTTTGCCGCGCTGACGGCGCAAAATAAAAAAGCGCTGATCACTTTCATCACCGCAGGCGATCCAGCCCCAGCGCTCACCGTGCCGCTGATGCATGCGCTGGTGGCCGGCGGCGTCGATATTCTGGAACTCGGCGTGCCGTTTTCCGATCCTATGGCCGAAGGGCCGGTGATTCAGCGGGCTTGTGAACGCGCGTTGAAATTCAATATCGGCTTGCGGGATGTGTTTGCATTCGTGCGTGAATTTCGTTTGCGTAACAGTACGACGCCAGTCGTGCTGATGGGATACGCCAATCCGATCGAGCGCATGGGGATGGATCGCTTTATCGCCAGCGCCCTGGAAGCCGGGGTGGACGGCACGATTGTGGTCGATTATCCGCCGGAAGAATGCGCAGAGTTTGTCGATAAAATGCATGCCAGCGGCATGGACCCGATTTTCCTGTTGTCGCCGACCTCGACCGAGGCGCGTATCGAGCAGGTGGCCAGGGTCAGCAGAGGTTTCAGTTATTACGTATCGCTCAAAGGCGTCACCGGCGCCGGCAATATCGATACGGTTGAAGTGGCCGAACGCATCGCTGCCATTCGAAAACATGTCAAATTGCCGATTGGGGTCGGCTTCGGCATCCGCGATGGCGCTACTGCCAAGGCAGTCGCTTCGGTCGCCGATGCGGTGGTGATCGGCAGCAGAATCATTCAGGAACTGGAAAACACCTCGCAGGAGAAGGCGGTTGAGGCGGTTCAGGCCTTTGTTGCCGGCATACGTCAGGCGATGGATTGCTAGTGTATGTTGATGTTTAATAATGCCAGATTGGCAATAATCAGCAGGTCATTACCTCTGGTACAATTCGCCACCGCAAAAAGAATGAGGTCAATATGAGTTGGCTAGAGAAACTACTACCCCCTCAAATACAACGCAGCGATGCTTCCAGCCGGAAATCGATTCCAGAAGGTTTGTGGGTCAAATGCCCATCCTGTGAAGCCGTTTTGTACCGTACCGATTTGGAATCGAATCAGCATGTTTGCCCGAAATGCAGCCATCACATGCGCATTCGCGCCCGTACCCGGCTCGATCGTCTGCTCGACGAAGGCGGCCGTTACGAAATCGGTCAGGAAGCCCTGCCGATCGATACGCTTAAATTCAAAGACAGCAAAAAATATCCCGATCGCCTGAAGCTGGCGATGGAAGCCACCGGCGAAACCGATGCCATGGTCGTCATGGGTGGTTCGATCATGACGCTGCCGGTCGTAGTGGCGGCGTTCGAATTCGAATTCATGGGTGGTTCGATGGGTTCGGTGGTCGGCGAACGCTTTGTGCGCGGCGCGCAGACGGCGTTGGAGCAGAAAATCCCGTTCATCTGTATTACCGCTACCGGCGGCGCGCGGATGCAGGAAGGCTTGCTGTCGCTGATGCAGATGGCAAAAACCACGGCGATGCTGACCAAACTGTCTGAAAAGAAACTGCCTTTCATCAGTGTGCTGACCGACCCTACCATGGGTGGCGTCTCGGCATCGTTTGCCTTCATGGGCGACGTGGTGATTGCAGAACCTAAGGCGCTGATCGGTTTTGCCGGTCCGCGCGTGATTGAAAACACGGTCCGTGAAAAACTTCCCGAAGGTTTCCAGCGCGCCGAATTCCTGGTGCAAAAGGGTGCCGTCGACATGATCGTCGACCGCCGCGAGATGCGTACGGAAATCGCCCATTTGCTGGCGTTGTTGCAAAATCAATCGGTTGAATCGCTGGCTTGAGCGAGCAATTTGGCAAAAAATCGGATCGAACGGGTTTTGGTGAAAATTTCGCAAAAACCCGTTCGCCCTGAGTAGCGACGTAGTCGCGTATCGAAGGGTCACCTCCGGCTCCCAGCTCTAGGTCATACAATGCAAGCAAATAATTCTCCCGCCACGCTCGCCGATTGGCTGACGCTGCTGGAAACACGCCATCCGCAAGCCATCGACATGGGGCTGGAGCGGGTGGCCAAGGTCCGGCAGAAGATGGACATCGCGTTTCGCGGACCGGTGATCAGCGTGGCCGGCACCAACGGCAAGGGATCGACCTGCGCCATGCTGGAATCGATCCTGATGCGCGCCGGTTACAAGGTTGGTCTATATATCAAGCCGCATTTCCTGCATTTCAACGAGCGCGCGCGTATCGGCGGCGTGCCGGCAGACGATGCCACGCTGATCGCGGCTTTTCAGTTGGTGGAAGCGGCGCGCGGCGATATTTCGCTGACGTATTTCGAATTCACGACACTGGCGATTATCAAGCTGATGGCCGATGCGGATCTGGATGTGACGATCCTGGAAGTCGGTCTGGGCGGCCGCCTCGATGCGGTCAATATTATCGATGCCGATGTGGCGATCGTGACCAGTATCGACATCGATCACAGCGCTTATCTGGGCAACACGCGGGAAGCCATCGGTTTTGAAAAAGCCGGTATTTTCCGCCCCGGCAAGCCGGCCATTTGCAGCGATCCGGTGCCGCCGCAGTCGCTGATCGATCATGCCAATGCGATCGGCGCCGATTTGTGGTTGATGGGACGCGATTTCAATTACACCGGCGACAAACAACAATGGAATTACGGCGGACGCGGACAACGCCGCAATTCGCTCGCTTATCCCAGTTTGCGCGGTGCCAATCAGTTGCTCAATGCATCTGCGGCGCTGGCGGCGCTGGAGTCGTTGCGCCATGAATTGCCGGTGGGGGCGCAGGAAGTGCGCAGCGGTCTGGTGATGGTCGATTTGCCGGGGCGCTTTCAAGTGATGCCGGGCCAGCCGCTGGTGGTGCTGGACGTTGCGCATAATCCGCATGCAGCCGCGGCGCTGGCGCAAAATCTCGGCAATATGGGATTTCATCCCTACACGTATGCGGTGTTCGGTGCGATGGCCGACAAAGATATCGACGGCATCCTGGCGCAGATGAAAGAGCATGTCGATCATTGGTGCGTCACCGATCTGCCGTTGCCGCGCGCGGCCACCGCACAGCAATTGAAAGAAAAGTTGCTGGACGCAGGGGTGGCGCCGGAATTTACAGCCAATGCCGCGTGCTCGATAGAACTATTCGCCGATCCGGCGCAAGCCTACGCAAATGCGCATCGGCGAGCCGGTGAGAATGATAGAATTGTGGTTTTCGGATCCTTCCTGACTGTCGCGGCTGTGATGGAAGCGCGCAAGTCTGGATTTCACTAACATTTCAACCTCTATACCGCATGGGCTTGTTCTCGTTCCTTCATAAAAACAAGCAAGATGCCGCTCCCGGCAAAAGCGATTATCGTTCGCAATCCGACGAACCTTTCACGAATGCGCGCACGCGCACCACGCGCGCCGCACGGCCTAACCGCAGTGGCAAGGACGCCGAACCCGATCCGATATTGCCCGAAAAGAAACGCGCCCGCCGCCGCTTGATCGGCGCCGTGGTTCTGGTGCTGGCGGTGGTGATCGTGCTGCCGATGATCCTCGATCCCGAACCGAAGCCCCTGACGGACGATATCGCCATCCAGATTCCATCGAGAGACAGCAAGGCCGCACCTGCCGCACCTGCGGCTGCCGTCAAGCCACCCGATACCACACCGCTGGATGCGAAGCAGGCACCGGTCGAAACCAAACCTGTAGAGACTAAATCCGTAGAAATCCCTGCTGAAAAGCCGCTGGCGAAAACCGTCGAAAAACCGCTGGAAAAAGTCGCGGAGAAGCCGGTTGAGAAGCTTGTTGAGAAGCCTGTCGAAAAGCCCGCTGCTGCACCGGCTAAAGCTGAGAAAGCGGAGAAAGCCGTTGCTGCTGCTGAATCCAAACACACTGCACCGGCTGCTGCCAAAGTGACCGACGAGCAACGCGCGCTGGCCATATTGCAGGGCAAAACATTGCCGTCCGATAAAGTCGTCGCCGCCAAGGCAGCCGGTAAATTCGTGATTCAGGTTGCGGCATTGGCAACGCAGGAAAAAATCGACGAGTTGCGCAACAAATTGGCGTCTGCCGGTATCAGTTCCTATATGCAGAAGGTTGCAACGCGGGCTGGAGACCGCACGCGGATTCGCGTCGGTCCGTTTGCCACGCATGATGAGGCCGAAAAAGCCCGTGCCAAAATCGTCAAACTCGGGTTGAACGCAACCCTGATACCGACTTGATAGTCGAAAATGCGCGCCAGCTTCGAAAGCCTGCGGATTTTGCAAATGGATTTTTAGTATTGTGACGATTTTCGATTATCTGGTTTTGTTCGTACTGGTGTGCTCGGTGATCATCAGCACCCTGCGCGGCCTGGTCAAGGAAATTCTGTCGCTGGCTAGCTGGATCGTATCCCTGGTCGTTGCCAATTTATACGGCGCATCCCTGGCGACCATGTTGCCGGACATGATTCCTGGCAACTCAACGCGCCTGATCGTGGCTTTTATCGCCTTGTTTATCGGCACCCGTTTATTGATGGCGCTGTTGAGCAGGGCGGTGGACGGTGTGGTCAAGGCCAGCGGTCTGTCGCCGGCCGATCGCGGCCTCGGCGGCTTATTCGGTTTCGCACGCGGCATCGTCATTGTGCTGGCAATTGTGTTGTTATGCGGCACCACTTCGATTCCACGGCAGCCTTTTTGGGAAAATGCGCTACTTAGTCCTTTGGCGGAAACCCTGGCTACTACTATCATGCCTTATCTGCCCGGTAGATTTGTGCAACACGTTCACTTTTAATTTAGTTTTTTAGGAGTCCACCATGTGTGGCATCGTCGGTATCGTTTCTCATCATCCCGTCAATCAAATGCTCTACGATTCGTTGCTGCTGCTGCAACATCGTGGGCAGGACTCCGCAGGTATTGCCACCAATTCCGGCAACGGTTTCAGCATGTACAAAGCCAACGGCCTGGTGCGCGACGTGTTTCGCACGCGCAACATGCGTTCGCTGCTGGGCAATACAGGTATCGGCCATGTGCGTTATCCGACTGCGGGCAGTTCCTCCAGCGAAGAAGAGGCGCAGCCTTTTTATGTCAACGCACCGTTCGGCATTACGCTGGCGCATAACGGCAATCTGACCAATGCCGAGCAACTCAAAATCGAGTTGTTCAACATCGATCGCCGGCATATCAATACCTCTTCCGATACCGAAGTACTGGTCAATATTTTGGCGCATGAATTGCAGGAAGCAACCTCCGGTTATTCGCTCGATCCTGCCGCTTTGTTCAAGGCGGTCGCCATGGTGCACAAGCGGGTGCGCGGCTCGTATGCGGTGGTCGCACAGATTGCCGGTTATGGCTTGCTGGGTTTCCGCGATCCGTTCGGTATTCGTCCGATGTGTATCGGTTTTAACGAAACCGACGAGGGCGCGGAATACATGCTGGCCAGTGAATCGGTGGCGCTCGAAGGATTGGGTTTCCGTTTCCTGCGCGATGTCATGCCCGGGGAAGCCATTTTCATCGATCTCGACGGTAAGTTATATAACCAGCAATGCGCCGAGAATCCAACGCTCAATCCTTGCGCATTCGAATACGTTTATCTGGCCCGTCCAGATTCGATTATCGACGGCGTATCGGTCTATGCATCGCGTTTGAAAATGGGTGAATACCTGGCCGACAAAATTCGCCGCGAATTTTCTCATGGCGAAATCGATGTGGTGATGCCGATTCCCGACTCATCGCGTCCGGCCGCAATTCAGCTAGCGCTGAAACTGGGCATCGAATATCGCGAAGGCTTTATCAAAAACCGCTATATCGGCCGTACCTTCCTGATGCCGGGGCAGGCAATCCGTAAAAAGTCGGTGCGTCAAAAGCTCAATGCGATCGGTTCTGAATTCAAGGGCAAAAACGTCTTGCTGGTCGACGACTCGATCGTGCGCGGCACGACCAGCCGTGAAATCGTGCAGATGGCGCGCGAATCCGGCGCCAAACGCGTGATCTTTGCATCGGCTGCGCCACCGGTGAAGTTTCCGAATGTCTACGGCATCGATATGCCGACGCGTCACGAGCTGATCGCTTATGGCCGCAGCGACGAAGAAGTGTGTCGTGAAATTACCGCGGATGCGTTGGTCTATCAGGATCTGGATGCGCTGAAGGCGTCGATTTCCGATTGCAATCCGGTGATCAAGAGTTTTGAAGCATCCTGTTTCGACGGTATCTACGTCACCGGCGACATCACCCGCGAATATCTGGACCGTCTCGAATATGCCCGTCAGAATCCGAAACCGCAAATTGACGATCTGGTGCGTTCGCAACTCAATCTGAATCTGGCCCGCGCCGATTAAAAAGCAACGACTGAAACATGACTGAACAGAAAAAATACGGCTTTACCACGACCATTCTGCACAGCGATCGTGAGAAAGCGATAGAGCACGGTTCGTTGCATAAACCGATTCATACCTCCGTCACCTTCGGCTATAAAGATGCGCGGCAGTTAGCGGAAGTATTTCAGGGCAAGCAGTCCGGTTATCGTTACGGCCGTCAGGGCAATCCGACCGTCAGCGCGCTGGAAGACAAGATCACCAAAATGGAAAACGGTGTGGCGACGCTTTGTTTCGCCACCGGCATGGCGGCCATCGGCGCGATCGTGCAGGGTTTGCTGCGCGCCGGCGATCATGTGGTATCGACCGCATTTCTATTCGGCAATACCAATAGCCTTTGGCAAACCGTGGCAGCGCAGGGCGCTGCCGTGACGATGGTCGACGCGACCAGTGTCGCCGCGGTCGAGGCGGCGCTGACGCCGGCTACGCGGATGGTATTTGTCGAGACGATTGCCAATCCGCGCACCCAGGTTGCCGATTTGAAGGCGATCGGCGCGCTTTGCGCCAGCCGCGGCATTCTGTATGTGGTCGATAACACCATGACTTCGCCGTATCTGTTTCAGCCGAAGTCGGTCGGCGCCGGTCTGATCGTCAATTCCTTGACCAAAGCGATCGGCGGTCACGGCAATGCGCTGGGCGGTGCGCTGACCGATAGCGGCGCCTACGATTGGACGCGTTATCCGCATATCGCAGAAAACTACAAGCGCAGTGCGCCGCAGCAGTGGGGCATTACGCAGATCCGTGCTAAAGCCTTACGCGATTTTGGCGCTACGCTGGGGCCTGAAGCGGCGCATCACATCGCTGTCGGCAGCGAGACCATGGCCTTGCGCGTGGAACGCCAATGCGCCAATGCGCTGGCGGTAGCGCAGATGCTGGAGGCCGATCCACGGGTGGCTGCGGTCTACTATCCGGGCTTGCCGTCGCATCCACAGCATGCTTTGGCAAGCGCGTTATTCCGTTCCTACGGCGGTTTGCTGAGTTTTGAATTGCGTGATGACATCGATTGCTTCGACTATATGAATCGCCTGAAGCTTGCGATTGCGGCCAGCAATCTGGGCGATACGCGCACCTTGGTGATTCCGGTGGCGCACACTATTTTTTATGAAATGGGCGCTGAACGTCGCGCCAGCATGGGAATTGCCGAGTCTTTGATTCGGGTTTCGGTTGGTATTGAAGATACCGAGGATCTGGTCGATGACTTCCGGCAAGCGTTGGATGTCAACAACCCCTAAGGCAGCAGATTTTTGGCCGCTTCCCGGTCCAGCCATTTGCTGGAATAAGTCGGCCGGAATTGCATAAAGCGTTCCAGTAATTGCACAGATTCGTTTTCATGCATCATGAGCCGCGATTGCTCGGCGGTCAGAAAACGTTGCGCGACCATCTCCTCGACGAATGTAATCAGGCTGTTGTAGAAGCCATTGGTGTTGAGCAGGCCGATCGGCTTGGCATGAAAGCCCAACTGCGCCCATGTCAGCGCTTCAAATAACTCTTCCATCGTACCCATGCCGCCGGGCATCGCGATAAAACCATCCGACAGCTCGGCCATCATCGCCTTGCGTTCATGCATGTTGTTGACCACATGCAGCTTGGTCAGGCCGCTGTGACCCAGTTCCTTTTCCATTAATGCGGTTGGAATTACACCGGTTACTTCTCCGCCCAGACGCAGCGCTTCGCTGGCAACGATCCCCATCAATCCCACATTGCCACCGCCGTAGACCAGCGCGATTTGCCGCTCGACCATGGCGCGCGCCAGCATGCGCGCCGCTTCTGCGTAAGCGGGGGAGGCGCCCGGGGAAGAGCCGCAATAAATACAGAGTGATTTGATCATATTCAATAAGGAAAAAAAGAGCAGCGCATCTTTATACCATAGGAGACTGAAGGTATTATTCGCATCGATTCGCAAACTGTCCTATGACAGGCAGCATTACAATGCAGCGATGTTTTCATCAGATTCAATTTGTCTAATTCACCTTTACTTGCGATTCAATTGACATGACGATATTGCCCGATGCAGCACCGCCGGCACATAAGCCTTCCCGTTCGGAATTTCTGGATATTCGCGGCTTGCGTGCGCATATCCGTCATTGGGGCGATGCCGGCGCGCCGTGCCTGTTCATGCTGCACGGCTGGATGGATATTTCTGCTTCCTTTCAGTTCATCGTCGATTACCTGCAGCAGGATTGGCATGTGATCGCACCGGACTGGCGCGGTTTCGGTCTGAGCGAACGCAGCGGTCGCGACGGTTATTGGTATCCCGATTATCTAGCCGATCTGGATGCGATCGTTCAGCATTATTCGCCGCATGCGCCGATCCGCTTGCTGGGACACAGCATGGGCGGCAACGTGGCGATGGTGTATTCGGGCATTCGGCCGGAGCGGATCGCCCGATTGATCAATCTCGAAGGATTCGGCTTGCCGGATCGACGCCCGGAAGAAGCGCCCGCACATTACGCGCATTGGCTGGATCAGCTACGTACGCCGGCCAGGATGAACGACTATGCGACGCTGCAGGATGTGATGCGGCGTTTGCAAAGCAATAACCCGCGGCTCAGCGATGCACGCGCGGCGTTTCTGGCGCCCTATTGGTCGGCGCAAAATGCGCAGGGCCGCTGGGAAATTCTGGGCGATCCGCTGCATAAAAACAGTAACCCGGTCTTGTTCCGCGCCGCCGAAATGCTGGCGTGCTGGCAGCGTATTACCGCGCCGGTATTGTGGGTGGAAGCGATCGATACGGCGATTGTAAAAAATTTCGGCGGCGAAGCGGAGGCGCGCGCAGAATGGGATCGGCGGCGCGGCCATATTGCGCAGGTGGAAACGGTCCGCATTGCAGATGCCGGTCATATGCTGCATCACGATCAACCGGCATTGCTGGCGCAAATCATCGAGCGTTTTCTGGCAGCGTAGGACTAAATCGAACTTTCCCCGGCAGCGCGAGCAGTCTTGCATGCTGCGATCTTAAGCGGCGTACAATATCGCTTGTTTTAACGCTGCTGGGAAGGGCATTTTCATGCTCAATGTTGATCTTCATTGTCATTCCAATATCTCCGAC
>DATMOE010000400.1:0-5297 GCA_035568435.1 Herbaspirillum sp.
ATCGGCAAACCAGGGCCGTTGTCGTACACCGAGACCTGCATGTACTGTCCAACGACTTCGGCAGCGATCACAATTCGCGAGCCGGGCGGCGTGTATTTGACCGCATTTTCGACCAGATTACATAACACCCGTTCCAGCAGCACCGCATCGAAACGCACCAGCGGCAGATGCGGCGCAAGGCGCGTTTGCACCACATGCCCACTCAAAGACTGGCCGCAGGCGCGCAACGCGCTGCCGACCACTTCTTCCAGCGGCTGCCATTGCAAATTCAGTTCAACCTTGCCGCTTTGTATGCGCGCCATATCCAGCAAATTCGACACCAGATTACTCATGCGCAATGTTTCGTCATGCAAGGCTTGCGCCAAGCCCATCTGCGGGGCGGTCAATGGCGGTTGCGAGCGCGTCAGCGATTCCGACAAGCCCACCAGCGATGTCAGCGGCGTGCGCAGATCGTGCGACAACGCCGCCAGCAATGAATTGCGCAAACGTTCCGATTCCATATGCACCAGCGCACCTTGCGCCACTTCAATGTAATGCACCCGTTCCAGCGCAATCGCGGTTAATGCGGCGAAGGTATCGAACTGCTGGCGCTGCTCGGGAATCAATACCCAGCGCCGATTCTGCGGCACCACCGCCAACACGCCCCGGGTGCGCATCGGCGCCACCAGCGGCATATAAAACGCCGGACTGGCCGTGAGCGTATCGGTACCGGCCCCGGCCGGCGAGGCATGATCGAAAGCCCACTGTGCGATGCCGGTCTCAAGCCCGTTGCCGTGATCGGTCTCGATTAATTTTCCGTGCTCATCGGGCAGCAGCAGCGTGGCTTTGCCGCCAAAGATATTTTCGATAAACCGGCAGGTGGTCTCGAAAATCTGCTCGGTCTGCAAAGCACTGGACAACTCGCGGGCAAATTCGTATAACGCACGCGCCCGCAATTCCCGATACGATGCAACGCGCGCTTGATAACGCAGACTGGAGGTCAGATGCGCAATGATCATGCCCACCGCCAGCATCACAATAAAGGTCACGCCGTATTGCAAATCGCTGATCGCAAATGAAAAGCGCGGCTCAACAAAAAAATAATCGAACGCCGCCACGCTGACAAAGGTCGACATCACAGCCGGCCCACGCCCCAATTGCATTGCCACCACCACCACCGTCAGTAAATAAATCATGGCGATATTGGCAAGATCGAGATGCGTCATTAACGGCGTGGCCAGCAATGTCGTGCCCAGGCTGGCGCAGATAGCCCAGAGATAGCGCCGGTAACGCACCGGCCGCTCCTGAACATCGGCCTCGGTGACGGCATTTTTCTCGGCATCGGCAGTGCGCTCGGCACCGCTGCCCAGTTCGATCAAATCGATATCCGGCGCCTGCGCCGCCATCCGTTGCCCAAGACTTGGCCGCCATGGCAGCGGCGCCTTGCCGCGTCCCAAAATCACCTTGGAAAAATTATAGTTGCGCGCATAACCGGCGGCCGCTTCGACCACCTCATTGCCGGCCAAAACCGCCGTGGTCGCGCCCAGATCCTGCGCCAGCTTCAAGGTTTTCAGAATACGTTCGCGCGCTGCCGACGGCAGGCGCTGCAAACGCGGCGTCTCCACATAGATCGCATGCCAGTCGGTGTTGAGTTGTGTGGCCAGACGGGCAGCGCTGCGCACCACATGATCGTTGCCCGGCCGCGGACCGATCAACGCCAATAGCGCAGTATCGGTTTTCCATACTGCGCTGATTGATTTTTCGACCCGATAAGCCTGCACATCGTCGCCGATGCGGTCCGCGGTACGGCGCAGCGCCAGTTCGCGCAAAGCAATCAAATTGCCTTTGCGGAAAAAATTGCGCGAAGCGCGTTCAGCCTGCTGCAAACCGTACACTTTGCCGACCTTCAGACGCGCCAGCAATTCGTCCGCAGGCACGTCGACCAGCACCACTTCTTCGGCATGATCGAACACGGTATCGGGCAGCGTCTCGGCCACGCGCACCCCGGTAATGCCGCCGACCACGTCGTTCAGGCTTTCCAGATGCTGCACGTTGACCGTGGTAAATACGTTGATGCCGGCGGCCAACAACTCTTCCACATCCTGCCAACGTTTCGGATGCCGCGATCCCGATGCATTGGTATGCGCCAATTCGTCGATCAGGATCAATTCCGGCCGCCGTTCCAGCGCTGCATCGATATCGAACTCGGCCACGTCCTTGCCGCGATATTCGAAGTGCTTGAGCGGCAGCACCGTCAATCCTTCAACTTGTTCAAGCGTTTCGATGCGGCCGTGGGTTTCCACGATACCGACCACAACATCGAGCTTTTCGGCCACCAGTTTGCGCGCCGCTCGCAACATCGCGTAAGTCTTGCCGACCCCGGCCGAAGCGCCGAAATAGATGCGCAGCTTGCCCCGCAATGCACGCCGCTCCTGCTCTTGGACATGGGCCAGCAAAGCATCTGGATCGGGACGTTGAGGATCGCTGGGCGGCATAAGGGTCAGGATAAAAAGGATGAAAACAAGGTGAAATACGGGGTGAAATAAGCCGCAAAATGCGCTTACCCGACAGTCTGCCCTAAATTACGGAATACGTCGCCGCCACCGTAATTCAGGACTGCACGCCCTATTTCGCCGTCGCCTGATCCAGCGCCATATTCAACGCCAATACATTCACGCGCTCCTCACCTAAAAAGCCCAGTATTTGACCCTGGGTAAATTGGCTGATCATGCCGCGTACAGCCTCGATATTCACCTTACGGGCCGCAGCCACCCGGCTGGCCTGGTAATAAGCCGCAGCCGGACTGATTTCAGGATCCAGGCCGCTAGCCGATGCCGTCACCAGATCGACCGGCACCGGCATCGCATTGGTCGGATCGGCCGCTTTCAAGGCCGCTATCCGTTGTTTGACCGCATCGATTTGCGCCGGATTGGTCGGGCCGAAATTGGAACCGGACGATGATTCCGCATTATCGGACATCGGGCTGGTGGCCGATGGACGGCCCCAGAAATACTGCGGCGATGAAAATGCCTGGCCAATCAGCGACGAACCGACCGCCTTGCCGTCTTTCATCACAATGCTGCCATCGGCCTGATCGGGAAAGGCGACCCGCCCGATGCCGGTCACCGCCAGCGGATACACCACACAACACAGCAGCGTCAGTAACACAAACAATACAAGTGCAGGACGTAATATGGTTTTCATGACAGTTTCCTATGCGAGATTTAGAACGGCCAAGATCATGTCGATCAATTTGATGCCGACGAACGGCACCAAAATGCCCCCAAGCCCGTAGATAAACAGATTGCGGCGCAACAGCGCTGCCGCACCGATGGCCCGGTATTGCACGCCTTTCAACGCCAGCGGAATCAAGGCAACGATCACCAGTGCATTGAAAATCACCGCCGACAGAATCGCTGAATTCGGATTGGTCAAATGCATGATGTCGAGCGCCCGCAGTTGCGGATAAGTACCCACAAAGGCGGCCGGAATAATCACGAAATACTTGGCGATATCGTTGGCGACCGAAAAGGTGGTCAGCGAGCCGCGCGTCATCAGCATCTGTTTGCCGATTTCGACGATCTCCAGCAATTTGGTCGGATTCGAATCCAGATCGACCATATTGCCGGCTTCCTTGGCGGCCTGGGTGCCGGAATTCATCGCCACGGCGACATCGGCCTGAGCCAGCGCCGGTGCGTCGTTGGTGCCGTCGCCGGTCATCGCCACCAGCCGACCGTCGGATTGATAATCGCGAATCAGCTTGAGCTTTTGTTCCGGTGTCGCCTCGGCCAGGAAATCGTCGACGCCTGCTTCGGCTGCAATCGCAGCCGCGGTCAGCTTGTTGTCGCCGGTGATCATCACGGTCTTGATCCCCATGCGGCGCAGTTCGGAAAAACGTTCCTTGATGCCGCCCTTGACGATGTCTTTGAGTTCCACCACGCCCATCACACGGCCGGCATCGACCACCACCAGCGGTGTGCTGCCGCGCTTGGAAATATCATCGACCATTTTGGCGACATCGATCGGATACGGACGACCCAATGCTTCGACATACTGCTTGATCGATGCAGCAGCGCCTTTGCGCACAGCACGTTCACCGGCATCGATACCGCTGATGCGGGTCTGCGCCGAGAACTGCACGAATTGCGCATTCAATGCCGTCATATCGCGTTCGCGGATATTAAACCGCTGCTTGGCCAGCACCACGATGCTGCGGCCTTCAGGGGTTTCGTCGGCAATCGACGCCAACTGCGCCGAATCGGCCAATTGCTCTTCGGTCACGCCGGCTGCAGGGAAGAAGCCGGAAGCCTGGCGATTACCGAGCGTAATGGTGCCGGTCTGATCCAGCAGCAGCACATCGACGTCGCCTGCAGCTTCCACGGCACGGCCGGAAGTGGCAATCACATTGGCCTGCATCATGCGGCTCATGCCGGCCACACCGATGGCCGACAGCAAGCCGCCGATGGTGGTTGGAATCAGGCAAACCAGCAACGCAACCAGCACGGTAATGGTCACCGGCAGACCGGCGCCGGCCACGCTCACGCTGAACAAGGAGTACGGCAGCAAAGTCACCGTCACCAACAGAAACACAATGGTCAACGCCACCAGCAAGATCGTCAGCGCGATTTCATTTGGTGTCTTTTGGCGTTTGGCGCCTTCCACCATCGCAATCATGCGATCGATAAACGCTTCGCCTGGATTAACGGTGACGCGCACGACCAGCCAATCGGACAACACGCGGGTGCCGCCGGTGACGGCAGAAAAATCGCCGCCCGACTCACGGATCACCGGTGCCGATTCGCCCGTGATTGCGCTTTCATCGACCGAGGCGATACCTTCGATCACTTCACCATCGGCCGGCACCACATCGCCGGCTTCGACCACGACCACATCGCCCTTGACCAACGAAGAGGCGGCCAGCGCCGTCCAATTGCCGCGGTCATTGCCACTGCCACGTGGGGCTGCCAGCTTCTTCGCGTTGACGGTTTGCTTCAATGCGCGCAACGAAGCGGCTTGCGCCTTGCTGCGGCCTTCGGCCATCGATTCGGCAAAGTTGGCAAACCATACGGTGACCCACAACCATAGTGTGATGGCCAGAATAAAGCCAGGCGAGGCCTCGCCCTTGCCGACCCACGACTGGATCAACAACAAGGTAGTCAGAATGCTGCCGATATACACGACAAACATCACGGGGTTACGTAGTTGTGTACGCGGCCCCAATTTTTTGAAGGCATCGATAACGGCTGGGCCGATCAATGCGGCATCGAAAAGCGTCAAGCTTTTACGTGATGACATGACAAGCTCCTATTAATGTGTGT
>DATMOE010000401.1:0-7343 GCA_035568435.1 Herbaspirillum sp.
CCGGCGAATCGAAATCGCCGCCGAAACGCTTTTCCGAAAAATCGGCGCGCACATAATCGGACAAACCCATCCAGCCGAAGAGCGACAACAGGATCAGCAGCAAGCCCAGGCCCGGCTGAAAAATCGACGAAAAAATAATCAGCAAATACAATTCCGGCATCGAACCCCAGATTTCCATGAGCCGCTGAAACAGTAAATCGGTGCGCCCGGCAAAATACCCCTGCACCGCGCCGGTCAATACGCCCAGCGCCACGCCGGTGGCCGTCAGCGCCAGACCGAACAGTACCGACACCCGGAAACCGTACAACAAGCGCGCCAGCACGTCGCGCCCCTGATCGTCGGTGCCCAGCCAGTTATCTTCGGATGGCGCGGCCGGATTGGGCGATTGCGAAAAATAATTCAATGTATCGAAGCGGTATTGATTCGGCGGATAGATGGCCCAGTTGCCGTTCTTCCTGAATTGATCCCGGATAAAAGGATCGTGATAATCGGCCGGCGAATCGAAATCGCCGCCGAAACGCTTTTCCGAAAAATTGGCGGCGATCGGAAACACGATGTCGCCGTTGTAACGGGCAATCAGCGGTTTGTCGTTCGAGAGTACATCGGCCAGCATGCTGATGACAAACAGCACCATGAAAATCATCAGGCTCCAATAACCGCTGCGGCTTTTTCTGAAACTGCGCCACATCGCCCGGCCGGGGGATACGGTGGCAGGCGCAACGGCCGGAATCAGCGGCGCCAGCGCATGATCGGTAGTCGGCGGCGAAGTGCTCGTCAGGTTCATGTCAGGCTTTCGAATTGCACGCGCGGATCGACCCAGATGTAGCAGAGATCGCCGATCAGTTTCACCACCAGCCCGATCAGCGTAAATAGATACAGCGTGCCCATGACCACCGGATAATCGCGCCGCACCACCGATTCATACGACAGCAGGCCCAGCCCATCCAGCGAAAACAAGGTTTCTATCAACAGGCTGCCGGCGAAAAAAGCGCCGATAAACGCGGCCGGAAAACCGGTTACCAGCGGTATCAGCGCATTGCGCAAGACATGCTTGTACAACACCGCTCGTTCGCTCAAGCCCTTGGCGCGCGCGGTAATCACGTACTGTTTGCGGATTTCATCGAGAAAGGTATTTTTGGTCAGCATCGTCATCACGGCAAACGAACCCGCAACCGATGCCGTCACCGGCATCGCGATATGCCACAGATAATCGGTGATCTTGCCGAACACGGATAAGGTATCCCAATCGTCCGAGGTCAAACCGCGCAACGGAAACCATTGCACGAAACTACCGCCGCCGAACATCACCAGCAAAAATACGCCCAGCACAAAACCGGGAATCGAATAACCGATCAGCACCACCGCACCGCTGACGGTATCGAAACGGCTGCCGGCCCGCACCGCCTTGGCGATGCCCAGCGGAATCGAAATCAGATACGTCAAAAAGAACGTCCACAAACCAATCGTGATCGAGACCGGCAACTTCGATACCACCAAGCGCCAGACATCGGCGTGATGATAATAACTTTGACCCAGATCGAAGCGCGCAAAGCCTTTCAACATGATCCAGAAACGCTCGCCGACCGGTTTATCAAAGCCGTACAGCGCCTTGATTTGCTTCACCTGTTCGGCATCCATGCCCTGCCGCCTGCGATATTGCGAATTTTGCGCACTGGCGGCAGCCACTTCGCCGCCACTGCTGCGGCCTTTCATTTCCAGCAGTAATTGCTCGACCGGCCCGCCCGGCACGAACTGGATCACCACAAATGTAATCGCGATCACGCCGATCAGCGTCGGGATCATCAACAGTATGCGTTTCAGTACGTATGACCAGATGTTCATGGCAAAGCCACTCCTGTCGTGTGCGCTATGGTTGCTAAGTTTCTATTGTTGCTTCGGCCTGATCTGCCACCAGGTCGAGATCACATACGGATCGGCCTGGTAATACAGCGGCAATTTGGCCGGCATGCCGAGCCGGTTGGAATAGGCAATCCGGTGGGTCGATGAATACCATTGCGGCACCGTGATCGCGTCGTGCAGCAATACGCGGTCCAGCGCGCGCGCCGCCGCATTCAGGGCCGGACGATTATCGGCCGCTACCAGCGCCGCCAGAATTTTGTCGACTGCCGGGTCTTTCAAACCCCACGCATTGTTCGAGCCGGGCTGATCGGCCGCCTTGGAACCGAACAGGTCGAACATTTCATTGCCCGGACTGGAGACATCCGGGAAGCGGATCGAAGTCATGTCGAAATCGAAATCGTCCATGCGCTTGGCCAGTAATGCGTAGTCGGCTGTGCGCTGGTCGACCGCAATGCCGAGCTTGGCCAGATTGCGCGCATAAGCGCTGATGATGCGCGTCATCGGACCGGCATCATCCAGAATTTCAAAGCGCAACGGTTCGCCGGCGGCATTGCGCAGCGCGCCGTCGCGATAGGTCCAGCCGGCTTGTGCCAGCAGGCTGCGCGCCTGCAGTAAATTGGCGCGCAACGAGCTCGGCGGCGAGGTTTTCGGCGGCACCGGCGCCGGACCGAAAACGGCAGGATCGAGTTTCAGGCCGTCGGCCTGCAGCGATTTCAGCAAGGCCAGCTCGGCCCCTTGCGGCACGCCGGTGGCGGCCATTTCGCTATTATTGAAATACGAGTAAATGCGCCGGTACTGGTTGTAAAACAATTGCCGGTTCAGCCATTCGAAATCGAGCGCGAGCGTCAAGGCCCTGCGCACCCGCACGTCCTGGAATTGCGGACGGCGCAGATTCATCACAAAACCCTGCATGCCGGCGCCGTTGGATTGTGGAAAATCCCGTTTGATAATCGCACCGCTGTCGAATTTCGCGCCGTGATAATTACGCATCCAGTTCTTTGCGCTGTACTCGACCATCACATCGAATTCGCCAGCCTTGAAAGCCTCCAGCCGCGCCACATCGTCCGAATAAAAGCGGTATTGAATGCGATCGAAGTTATACATGCCCTTGCGCGACGGCACTTCCGCGCCCCAATACGCGGGATTACGCTTGTAGGTGATCGAATGACCGATGTCGAACTTTTCGATCAGATAAGGCCCGGTGCTGATCGGCGGCGTCAGTTGAATATTGTCGAAACGCACGCCGGGCGCCCATTTACGCGAAAACACCGGCACTGCACCAACGATCAACGGCAACTCATGATTTTTTGTTTTGAAGTCGAAACGCACGGTTTGCGCATCCACCACCACACACTGCTTGACGTCGGCGTAGACCGATTTGAATTGCGGTGCGCCGTAAGCCAGCAAGGTGTCATACGAATATTTGACATCGGCCGCCGTGACCGGATCGCCGTTATTGAAACGCGCCTTGCTGTTGAGATGAAACGTCATCGCCATGCGATCCGGCGACAGATGCATATCATCGGCCAGCAGTCCATACATGGTGGTGATCTCATCCATATTGCCGACCGCCAGCGTTTCGAACATCAACGTGCCGACACCGGTAGCGGCGAGGCCTTTGAGCGAAAACGGATTGAATTTATCGAAACTGGTCGCGCGGTCTGGATTGGCCAGATATAAGGCGCCACCCTTGGGCGCGTCTGGATTGACGTAATCGAAATGGGTGAAATCGGGGGGATATTTCGGTGTGCCGTAGAGCGAAAAAGCATGCTCGGCATGGCTCAGCGGCGCGCTGCAAGGCAATAACAAGCCCGTCAGCAAGACGGAAAGAATAAATTTGACCATGCGTCCGAATTCAGTGGCGTTGCGGTTATGGCGTGGCGGTCTTGCGGCAAAGTTGAATGATTGTACACAAAGCCACCGCGAAAAGTTGCCCTCCTCATCGCAAGCCCCTACAATCTCGTCAGTTTTCAATCTAGTCACAACACCCCGTTGCGCTGCCGGCCGCGCAACACATTCGGAGTCTTTATGGCATTTCTGCAAGGTAAAAAAATCCTGATCACCGGTCTGCTGTCGAACCGTTCGATCGCTTACGGTATTGCGCAAGCATGCAAACGCGAAGGCGCGGAACTGGCATTCACCTATGTCGGGGAACGCTTCAAGGAACGGATTACCAAATTCGCCGAGGAATTCGACAGCAAATTGATTTTCGACTGCGACGTCGGCAGCGACGAACAGATTAATGCCTTGTTTGCCGATCTTGGCAAATCGTGGGATCAGCTCGACGGCCTGGTGCATGCGATCGGTTTTGCGCCATCCGAAGCGATTGCCGGCGATTTCCTGGAAGGCCTGTCGCGCGAAGGCTTCAAAATCGCGCACGATATTTCCGCCTATAGCTTCCCGGCGATGGCCAAGGCGGCCTTGCCGATGCTGCGCCCGCACTCTGCCTTGCTGACATTGACTTATCTGGGCGCAGAACGGGTCGTGCCGAACTACAACACCATGGGTCTGGCCAAGGCTTCGCTGGAAGCCAGCGTGCGTTATCTGGCCGAATCGCTGGGACCGAAAGGCGTGCGCGTCAACGGTATCTCGGCAGGTCCGATCAAGACGCTGGCCGCCAGCGGAATCAAGGGTTTCGGTAAAATCCTCGGTTTCGTCGCCGCCAACTCGCCGCTGCGCCGCAATGTCACGCAAGAAGACGTGGGCAACACCGCCGCCTTTTTGTTGTCCGATCTGGCCGGCGGCATCACCGGTGAAATCACCTATGTGGACGGTGGGTTCTCACGGATCGTCGGCGGCATTACAGAGTAAAACGCCGGTTAGCGTGCAGGCGGCAATACGTAGAAATACGTTTCAATAGCGGCGCAAGCTCATACGTTGCGCCGCTGCACCACTTTTCCACATATCCCGCCAGATATTTGATTTCCTGATAGCGATTTATACAATCCATCATAAATTCATGTATCATGCGGTTTGTGCGTTGCAATACAGCGTACAAACTCCGATCTTGCCGCGCCACCCGATGGTTGATGGCGCATCGAACAGCAGCTTCGCAAGCCTTAGCATGTCCTGATGGACGCGTTGTAAAAGCCCTCCCGCCTTGTGTGTCGTACCTGACACCGTCCCGGCGCAAAGCTTTTGTGCCGAAATTTCTTTTGTTAGTCATTTCGTTTTTGGTTGGCGTTGCTATTTTGCGTCCTGCGCATTTGCACAACAAATGCCGGGCGCTGATCTTTACGAAAGAAATATATGACTTTTGAAGCACTTGGCCTGCACGCATCCGTTCTTAAAGCACTGACTGAAGCCGGCTATACCAAGCCGACCGGCGTGCAAGAACAAGCGGTCCCTGCAGCCATCGCCGGCCGCGACCTGATGGTTTCGTCCCAAACCGGCTCCGGCAAAACCGCGGCATTCATGCTGCCTGCCTTACACAAATTCGCATCCCAACAAGTAGAAGCGCCGGTTGGCGGCAAAACACCGAATCAAGAAAACCAAGCTGCCCGCGCACGCGGCGACCGTCCCCGCTTCAAGCCTGCACAACCGAAAATGCTGGTGCTCACGCCTACCCGCGAACTAGCCCTGCAAGTAACCACCGCCACCGAAAAATATGGCGCGTTCATGAAACGCGTCAAAGCAATTTCGATTCTGGGCGGCATGCCTTACCCGAAGCAAATGCAATTGCTGGCAAAAAATCCTGAAATTCTGGTGGCAACGCCAGGCCGCCTGATCGACCACATGAATTCGGGCAAAATCGATTTCTCGCTCTTACAAATTCTGGTGCTGGACGAAGCCGACCGCATGCTGGATATGGGCTTTATCGATGACATCGAAAAGATCGTCGATGCCACACCGGAAACCCGTCAAACCATGTTGTTTTCCGCTACGCTCGACGGCGTGGTCGGCAATATGGCCAAGCGCATCACCAACAACCCGCTGGTCATCCAGATTCAGGGTTCGGCCACCAAGCATGACAACATCACCCAGCGCGTCTTGTTCGTCGACGATCTGTCGCACAAGAATCGTTTGCTCGATCATCTGCTGCGCGACGAATCGATGGATCAGGCAGTGGTCTTCACCGCCACCAAACGCGATGCGGATACCATTGCAGACCGTCTGAACATCGCCGGTTTTGCTGCTGCCGCGCTGCATGGCGACATGCATCAAGGCGCGCGCAATCGCACTCTGGACAACCTGCGCCGCGGCCAGATCCGTGTGCTGGTCGCAACCGACGTTGCCGCGCGCGGCATCGATGTCCCTGCAATTACCCACGTATTCAACTACGATCTGCCGAAATTCCCGGAAGATTATGTCCATCGCATCGGCCGTACCGGTCGTGCCGGCCGCAACGGCGTTGCCGTTTCGCTGGTCAATCATGCCGAAGGCATGAACGTCAAACGGATCGAGCGCTTTACCAAGCAATTGATTCCAATCGACGTGATCGAAGGTTTCGAACCGAAGAAAACCGCATCGGCATCCCGCTCCAGCCATCGGCCGGGCGGCTGGAAACCGGGCGACAATCGTGGCGGCGCACCGAAGCCGGCAGGCCGCAACTTCAGCAAACCTAGCGCACCGCGCAAAGATGGCGGCAGCGGCGGCGGCTACAAAGGCGCTGGCGCACGGACCGACAGCGCACGCCGGTCGTATGGCGATCGTTAATCGCGCATTAAATAAGTAAACCTAAAAAGCCGCTACGGAAATAAACGTAGCGGCTTTTTTATGCCTCTAAAAATCAATAGCGGAACAAAAGCAGATCAAGAACGGCAGCTCGCCCCAGCACCGGATCGAATACCATCAACCGTCGCTGCAATTGCCATACTCGCCATGGCAACCGTCTTTTGCATTGCCATCACCAGCGCTTCCATACCCCCGCCAATACCGACCGGCACAGAATACGTCGCCTGACACGAGGCGGCATGCCCATCGTCGCTACGCGTCACCGTCCAGCCGAAGGCAGCGTTCACACGGTCGCCGCTGATGGCATCGAACTGCCGCAGATCGACCGCAATACGATAGACAGCTTGTCCAGCTAGCCGGCCACCATGCTTGACATCGACCGCGCCCAGTTGGGCCGCAATGCCGTTGGCCAACGTATCGTGCAATTCATTATTGAACGACGAAGTCCAGCGATCCTGTTCCAGTATTTCCATGCGGTCGCCTTGTTGCACCACCAGTTGCGGCCGCGTCAAACGCTCCGGCACGCCGACCGGCCCCACGTCGATGAATATGGCCGTGCTGCGAGTCGGTATCGGCGTTGGCGCGGCAGTTTGCGCATTGGCCTCAGGCGTAGCCAGGCTATAAAACCGCACCGGCGGCGAAGAAGAACAGGCCGTCAGCCACAACGCCGTCGCCGTCAATGCCATCGTTTTCAGCAGCGCCTTGCGCATGCGCATTTGCGTAATGATCTGCAGCCCTGATTGCTTCATTTTCCATCCTCCGGCTTGCCACGAATCAACGATTCTGGATGGCGTTCAAGATAATCCGTC
>DATMOE010000402.1:0-11082 GCA_035568435.1 Herbaspirillum sp.
GCAAAATCCAGTTTGATCGCTGCCAGATCGCGTCCAGCCGATTGCACTAAAGCCTGCCACGGACTTTTAGCCGGCGCATCGATATGCACGCGCAAATCGGTACCGGCCAAATCGGTTCCCAGACCAAGCGAACCTTCCGCATGGAGATTACCCGCGGCGCTTTGCCCCAGCACCTCCGCATTCACCAGAAAAGGCGTCACCGCGCCCGGCCCAAAGTCTGACAAATTATCTGCGCGTGCAATCAGATGCACGGTGCGATCGCCAGCCAGTATTTGCATATCGGCCGCTACCTTACGCCCCCCAACAATGCTGAACGTCAGCAACGGTACTTGCCAGCGCCGCGTTTTTCCATCGTGCGCTTGATACTGAATGTCAGCGCGCCGAACAATTGCATGCGCCGGCAGCAACGGCAGGGACGCCATCTTTACGCCGCCTCGATCACTGCCACTTGCCTGGTTCGCATCGGGCCCGCCGGCTGCCGATTGAAAATGCCAATTATCCGCCGTAGCGCTACGCGCCAGAAATAGCTGCACCCCATCCATTTCCGCGTTCTCTATCCGTACTCTGCCGATCAATAAGGGCAACAGGGAAATGTTGAAAGAAACCGATTCCGCACGCAAAAAATCTGGATTGGCACTCACCCAACCCGGATTCGATATGCGCAATTGCGTGGCCTCAATATGCAATGCCGGCGTCAATCGCAAGGTCAATTTTTCGGCATGAAATTGGCGTCCGCTGACAGTTTCCAATTTCCGAATCAGCGATTGTCTGGCCCAATCGCTCCCGATGATTGCCGAAGCGCTCAATGAAACCGCCATGCCCAGCGCCAGCACAATTGCGATCGTCCAAACCAGCCATTTGTATCTATGCCCCATTACGCCGCCACCTCCTGCGAGGGATCATACACGGTCGCCGGACAGCGTCATTTACGCACTCGGAATATGGTAACGTGACAGTATTCATTCACAGGAGGCCATCATGCTTGCCGATAACACCACAACATCGCCAAACGAAGCGCATCCGCCTTTCAACCTGGAACGCATCCACGCACTGATTGCAGAATTGGAAACAGAACTCGCCAAGGCGCCCCCCGGCGCCGATCTGCAGGATTTGCGCGATGAAATCGAAACCCTAAAGAATGTTTTGAAATCGCCGAAAGTGAAAGAAGGCTGGATACGCGAAAGCCTGCACACGGTACGTAACGGCATTCAGACAGTTGAAGGAACCGTTTTGAAGGATAGCCCCTCAATAGCTGAGATCGGACGGATTCTCGGATTGATGTAAACGCTGCGCGTGAATTGCGTGTGAATCTCACATCGTTCTCACATAATGATCGAGGAAAAAAGGCATGGAAACCGATCTGATTCCTGACGAGCAGTTAAAAATCGTGCAAGAACTGAAAGTCGTGCACGCCTTCAACAGCGCCGCCGAGGTGGTGCGGCGTTCGACTTTTCTGGCAGACCAGTTAATCAATCATGACCGGCATGCGTTGATTCTCGGTATCAGCGGCGGCGTCGATTCCCTGGTTGCGGGTTATCTGGTGCATAACGCCATCGAACGCGCCCGCAATCGCGGCCATCAGGCCCAATTCATTGCCGTGCGCCTGCCTTATGGCGCTCAGCAGGACGAAGACGATGCACAACTAGCGCTGCGCTTGCTGCATCCCGACCAGATCATGACCATCGATATCAAGCCGGCCACCGATGCCGCGGTACAGGGATTGCGGCAAGCGGGTCTGCAATTTTCCGATGCAACGCATGAAGATTTCATCATCGGCAATATCAAGGCGCGCCAGCGCATGGTGATTCAATACGGCATTGCAGGAGCGGTCAAAGGCTTGGTGGTCGGCACCGATCACGCGGCTGAAGCATTAATGGGATTTTTCACCAAATACGGCGACGGCGCCTGCGATGTCGCGCCTTTATCCGGCCTGATCAAACAACAAGTCAGGCAACTCGGCCTGGCTTTCGGCGCACCGGAAAAGCTAATCATGAAAGTACCAAGCGCCGATCTCGAAAGCCTGACGCCCGGTAAACCGGATGAAGAACTATTCGGCATCACTTATGCGCAAATCGATGAGTTCCTAAAAGGCAACCGGGTCGATCAGCCTGTCTACGACACGATCGTCAAGCAATATCGCGCCACGACGCACAAGCGCGGTTTGCCGACCGATCCATTCTCCCCCGACCCATCCGTGCCGCCGCATGCGGTTGAAAATAACCATGCGCCTCACGCCGATGCCCCTAAATCGACGCATTTTCATGAATAACACTTATTCAAGATAAGTATGGGATTAGTCTTATAAAACACTTCGTAAATTCCTACTCCATATAAGGCGATCCACCTATACGACCTTTATCTCTACGGCAATAAACTTGTGATCAAGATAACTTCTTGAAAAGAACATCATGCCCAAAATCACAAAAGCCGTTTTTCCCGTCGCAGGGCTTGGCAGCCGTTTTCTACCCGCAACTAAAGCGCAGCCTAAAGAGATGTTGCCGATCGTCGATAAACCGCTGATCCAATATGCGGTTGAAGAAGCGGTAGCTGCGGGTATTACGGAGCTCATTTTCATTACCGGCCGTAACAAGCGCGCGATCGAAGATCATTTCGATAAAGCCTACGAGCTGGAAGCCGAACTTGAGGCTGCCGGTAAAACCAAGCTGCTCAATTTTGTGCAAAATGTCATTCCCAAGCATGTTAATTGCATCTTCATCAGGCAATCGGCCCCGCTGGGTCTTGGCCATGCGGTGCTGTGCGCCCGCCCGGTGGTAGGCGATGAACCATTTGCCGTTCTGCTGGCGGATGATTTCATGGATGTCGATGAGGGGGTACGTCCGGTACTGGGGCAAATGACCGACATCTTTGCCAGGGAAGGTAGAAGTCTGCTGGCCGTCCAGGATGTGCCTCGCAATGAGACCAAGCAATACGGTATTGTCAGCGTTACAAGTTCCGAGAGCGATCTGAATCAGATCGATGCCATCGTGGAAAAACCTGCCCCGGATAAGGCCCCGTCAACGCTGGCGGTAGTCGGTCGCTATGTGCTGACCAATGAAATTTTCACGCATCTGGAAGGATTGACGCAAGGCGCAGGCGGCGAAATTCAGCTGACCGACGGCATTGCCGCCTTACTCAAAGCAGAACCGGTCTATGCCTATCGCTTCCAGGGCCGCCGTTACGATTGCGGCTCGAAACTGGGTTATCTAAAAGCGACGCTGGCGATGGGCTTGAAGCATGACGAGGTGGGCGCCGAATTTACTGCGCACGTCAAACTCACGCACATGATGCCTGAACCAGTAGCAAGCGCGGTTGACGCTACGCGCGTAGTGGCAATCCGTTAAATCCCAGAGCCTATACCCGCATCCCATCTTCGCCTGCAAGCACGCTGATCGTGCACGATCAGCGTGCTTGCGTCAGATAACCTAATACGACAGGCAGAATTTCCGCCTGCAGTTTCGAAGAATCGACCCCGGCCGGCACCGGCAGCACGACATTCTTTATCAATACTTTGAGAATGCGGACAAGCACGAATGCGGCCAGATCGATATCATCTATCGTCAATTCGGCACGATGCCGATTCAGCAATACCTTGGTTCCCGCAAAAAACTTTTGCCGCACATCGCTATTCGGTATATGGCAGGAAGTCAGCTCGTCTTCCAAAATCCGGTTCAACTCGGGTTCCAATAAATGCGCGGCAACCAAAGCATCGATGAGCGCCTGCAAATCCCGCGCAAGCGAGCCCTCAGGCGTCATCTTGGCCGTGACATCCAGAAATATAGCCAACATCTTTCCGACGTGCCGTTCCTGCAACGCATTAATCAGAGCGTTTTTATTCGGATAATAACGATACAAAGAACCGACGCTGATGCCGGCCAGCTCCGCCACAACGTTGGTATTGGTTTTGGCATAACCGCGTTCGACCAGCACCCGAGCGGTGGCATCAAGGATGGTATCGACCATTGCCTTGGAACGAGTCTGGCTAGGCTGTTTCCTGAGTTCCAGTGTCATAATGCGCGCAGCATTCCTTATAAAAAGCAGCAATTTTAAAGCTGAGTTAAAGCGAATTCAAAGCTGAGCTTTTATTCGATTTCCGAGTATAATCGCAAACCTGAGTTTTTACTCGCATCAGGTATCGACTATTTTCTCGGACGTTATTGCTTTCAATTGTTCGGCGCAGACCACAGGATTGCGCAGAACAATATTGTAAAAATTCTGCTTTCCCGGAGTCGCTCTATGATATTCCCCTCCTCCCGCGCATCCTTGCCGGCGTCTCCGGCACGGGTAGTACTGATTGCAGTATTGTCCGCACTCGCCGTCTCCGGCTGCGCCAACTTCAAAGGCATTAGCGACGGTAATAAAGTTGCCCGGCCCGACGATTTCCAGACGCGCCAAAGCATTGCAGGCAATGCAGGCAGTTGGCCTACCGTAGACTGGATTGCACAATTCGGCGATCCGCAACTAAGCGCGCTGATCGATGAAGCCATGGCCAGCAGCCCCACCTTGCAACAAGCACAGGCCCGCATCAATGCCGCCAATGCCGCTGCCGAAGGCCGCGGCGCAGCGTTGCTGCCCGCCATCAATGCCCAGGCATCTTATACACGCAACCGCTTTTCCGAAACCTCCATTTATCCCCCGCCTTTTGGCGGCGCCTGGTTCAATAGCAAATCCGCACTAGTCAGCTTGAGCTACGAGCTGGATCTGTGGGGCAAGAATCAGGCGGCGCTGGCGCAAGCCGTGTCGCAGCAAAAAGCGGCCCAAGCCAGCGCCCAGCAAGCGCGTCTGGCGCTGGCGAGTTCAATTGCCGCCACCTACAATCAATTAGCCGCCGAATATGCCTTGCAAGACATCCTCCAACGCACCGTGACGCAACGCGGCACATTACAGAAAATCACTGCCAACCGCGTACAAAACGGCTTGGATAGCCAGGTTGAACATAATGTATCGATCGGCAGCGAAGCGGATGCGCGCGCGCAAGTGGCGGAAAACGAAGGCCAGATCATCATGACCCGTCAGCAGCTTGGTGCGTTATTGGGCAAAGGACCGGATCGCGGCATGCAGATACAAAAGCCGCAGGTTGCCGTGCTGAGCACGCCCGCCCTGCCCGACGATTTACCGCTGAACCTGCTGGGACGCCGTCCCGATATCGTCGCTGCCCGCTGGCAAGTCGAAGCTGCCGGCAGCGGCATCACCGCCGCCAAGGCGCGCTTCTATCCCGATATCAATTTATCGGCCTCGATCGGCTTTGAATCGCTGCTCAATGCCAATCCGTTTACCGCCGCCAGCCGCACCATTGCATTCGGCCCGGCGATCAGCCTGCCGATTTTCGATGCCGGCGCGCTGCGCGCCAATCTGAAAGGCCAAGTTGCCGCCTACGATCTGGCGGTCGCCAACTATAACCAAACTTTAAACGATGCCTATGCCGATGTCGCCCATCAAATTGCGGCGATTCATGCAATCGATGCGCAATTGCCGATCCGGCGCCAAGCCCTCGCTGCCGCGCAACGCGGTTTTACACTGGCGCAGGAACGTTACCGTCTTGGGCTGACTTCGCAACTGGTAACCGTCAATGCGGAAACCACGCTGCTCAGTGAACAGCAAATTCTGCTGGGCCTGGAAGTCAACCGCCGCAATCAGCAAATCGGCCTGTTCAAGGCGCTCGGCGGCGGCTTCGATGCCGCCACCGTAGGGCTGGACCAGAAGCACGCCACTGGCCAGACCAGCCAAGTCAGCCAATAAAACCACGGCCGCCCCGAACACTTAACGATCATATTCAATATCAGCTAAACCATTGCGGAGTCATCCATGAGCGTCAATAACCCAACAGATCCAACAGCGGCCGCTGCCCTACCTGGCGGCAATGGTAATGGCAACGGCAAGCGCAAACGACAATTACTCGTGCTCACGCTGCTGATCCTTGCAGTGGCCATCGCGTTGTTCCTGTACTGGTATCTGCACCTGCGTTTTTATGAATCGACCGACGACGCCTATGTCGGCGGTAATGTGGTGCAGATTTCAGCGCAGATCGGCGGCACCGTCACCGCTGTAAAAGCAGACGACACCCAGATCGTACAGGCCGGCCAACCGCTGGTGATGCTGGACGCTGCCGATGCACAGGTCGCCATGGCGCAAGCGGAAGCGGCATTGGCGCAAACAGTGCGCCAGACGCGTCAGGTGTTTCTCAATAACGACAATCTGGAAGCTGCGGTAACGACGGCGCAAACCAATCTCGATCGCGCACGCGAAGATCTGCGCCGCCGCCAGGGCGGTATCAATAGCGGCGCGGTATCGCAGGAAGATGTAACGCACGCGCAGGATGCCGTCAAAACGGCGACAGCCGCATTGAAACAAGCGCATACCGCGCTGGCCGTCAATCAGGCGCTGACCGATAAAACCAACGTGACCGATCATCCGAATGTGCAACAGGCTGCGGCGCAAGTGCGCAATGCTTATCTGAATTTTTCCAGAGTCAACGTCGCCGCGCCGATTACCGGCTTTGTCTCGAAGCGTTCGGTACAGGTCGGTCAACGTATCGCCGCCGGCACACCAATGATGGCCATCGTTCCGCTGGAACAAATCTGGATCGACGCCAATTTCAAGGAAAGCCAGCTCAAAGATATTCACCTGGGCCAAGCCGTTGAAGTGGTGACCGACGCCTACGGTCCGAACGTGGTCTTCCACGGCGTGGTGCAAGGCTTTTCGGCCGGTACCGGCAGCGCCTTTTCGCTGCTGCCGGCGCAAAATGCGACCGGCAACTGGATCAAAATAGTGCAACGCGTCCCGGTCCGTGTAGGGCTCGATCCGGCAGAAATCAAAGCGCATCCGTTGCGGGTTGGCCTGTCTACGACGGCCACCATCGATACCCGTAGTCAAGCCAAGATCAACCCCGTCACCACCGACTATCAAACCGATATTTACAAAAACTTGAACGCCGAGGCCGACCTCATCGTGCGCAGAATCATCAGCCAGAATGCCGGTTCCGGCATCGCGGGCAATGCAAACAACAGCGATAACGGCCATGCCAGCATGCGGCCAGGCCATCACACCATCGGCGTACCGCGCACCTGAACGAGCCGCCCATGGCAACTACTCCCATCACCAAGCCCTACACCCCGCCGCCGCCGCTGAGCGGCGCCAATCTGCTGCTCGCCTCGTTCGCGGTTTCGCTGGCGGTGTTCATGAATATTCTCGACACCTCGATCGCCAACGTCGCCATTCCGACCATCTCCGGCGATATGGGTGTATCGGTCGATGAAGGCACCTGGGTCATCACTTCGTTTGCCGCCGCCAATGCGATTTCGATTCCGCTGACCGGCTGGCTAACGCAACGCATCGGCCAAGTACGCCTGTTCGTCTCCTCGATTATCCTGTTCGTGATCGCCTCCTGGCTATGCGGCCTGGCGCCGACGCTGCCGATCCTGTTGGGCGCGCGCGTAATGCAAGGTTTGGTGGCGGGACCGATGGTGCCGTTGTCGCAGGCATTGCTGCTCGGCTCCTATCCGAAATCGCGGGCTTCCTTTGCGCTGGCTTTATGGGCGATGACGGCGGTGGTCGCGCCGGTGGCGGGTCCGGCGCTGGGCGGCTGGATTACCGATTCCTATAAATGGCCGTGGATTTTTTATATCAATATTCCAGTCGGCCTGCTGGCCTCCGGCATCACCTGGAGTATTTACCGTTCACGCGAAACGCCGACCATCAAACTGCCCATCGATAAGCTCGGTCTGGCGCTGCTGGTAACCTGGGTCGCGTCGCTGCAGATCATGCTCGACAAAGGCAAGGATCTGGACTGGTTCGCCTCGCCGACCATCATGATATTAGGCATCATCGCCGCCATCAGTTTTGCGTATTTCCTGATCTGGGAATTGAACACCGATCATCCGGTAATCGACCTGCGGCTGTTCACCAGACGCAATTTTGCCGGCGGCACACTGGCCATTTCGATCGGCTACGGCGTCTTCTTCGGCAATCTGGTTCTATTGCCGCAATGGATGCAACAATATCTAGGCTACCGCTCCATCGATGCGGGGCTATCGACCGCGCCGATCGGCATTTTTGCGATTCTCGTTACGCCCTTCGTCGGCAAATTCCTGCCGCGTTCGGATGCGCGCTGGATGGCGACTGCCGCTTTTTGCGGCTTCGCGCTAGTTTTCTATCTGCGCTCGCGCTATAACCTGCAAGTCGATCAATGGAGCGTCATTTTGCCGACCTTGATTCAAGGCATTCCGATGGCGCTGTTTTTTGTGCCGCTGACGGTGCTTCTGTTATCCGGTTTACCGCCAGAGAGAATCCCGGCGGCAGCCGGACTATCGAATTTCGTGCGGGTTTTCTGCGGCGCGGTCGGCACCTCGGTGGCGACCACTGCCTGGAATAACCGCACCATCGTGCACCATGCCCAATTAACCGAACACGCCACCGTCTACAGCCCTGCACTGCAACAATCGATCCGCGATATCAGCGGCACGCTCGGACTGAATCAGGGACAAACGCTGGGCATGATCGAACGCAATCTTTCGGCGCAAGCGGCAATGCTGGGGATTAATGACATTTTCTGGATCTCGGCGGTGATCTTCATTCTGATCATCCCGCTGATCTGGATTACCAAGCCGATCAAGCACGCGGCTAGCAGTGCCGAGAGCATGGCGGCGCATTAATTAAAACAGACGTGCCCAGACGTGCGTGCCGCACTCGCCTCGTGATATTCCTTCGTATATTGCGCTACAATCAGCGCGAAACTTAACCGAAGGATATCTAATGGGACGCATGAAATTACACAAATGGCTGGGCGCGATGTTAATCAGCGCCGGTCTATCTTCTACAGTGACGGCCCAGGCGGCCGACGCCTTTCGCGTGGCCTATGCCGGCTCGATGGGCGCGGTAATGGACCAATTCATCGGCCCGGCATTTGCCAAAGCCAATGGCGTGGAATACCAGGGAATCGGCCAGGGATCTTATGGCTTGGCGCGGCAGTTGGAAGGAAAACTGTTGCAGGCCGACGTCTTCATTTCCATTACGCCGGGGCCCATCGATATCGTCAAAAAGGCCGGCATGATTGATTCGGCCGTACCGGTAGCGAGTACCCAGATGGTGATTGCCTACAGCCCCAAGAGTAAATTTGCGGCCGCGTTCGATGCTGCGGCGCAAGGCAAAAAACCTTGGTACGAAGTGCTGCAAACCCCGGGAGTGCGCTTTGGCCGCACCGACCCTGCCACCGATCCGCAAGGGCAAAACATCATTTTCACCATGCTACTGGCGCAGAATTTCTACAAACAGCTCGGTCTGGCCGACCGGATTCTGGGCGGCTATCAAAACACACAGCAGATTTTCACCGAATCCTCGGTGCTGTCGCGCATGGAAGCCGGGCAGATCGACGCCGCCTCGGGCTACCTGAGCGCGACGCGCTCGCAGCATTTGCCTTTCATTGCGCTGCCGGACGAAATCAATCTCAGCAACCCGGAGATGGATGCAAAATGGTATAAAACCGTACAGTTCAGCATCAAGCTGCCCAACGGCAAAGAGGCCACGATGAATACGCAAGCACTGGTGTTCTACGCCGCAGTGCTCAAGGACAGCAAACAACCCGCGCTGGCCGAGAAATTTGTGCAGTTCCTGCAAAGTCCTCAAGGCCAAAAAATACTGGAAGACAATGGCTATAGTCCCCCCAAAGGCGGACCGATCTGAAGTGCAAGCGGCTGACGGCTTGCCTCGCGCACGCGCGCCGGCGCTCATCGGCGCATTCACCTTGCTGCTGATCGCCGGACCGTTCATCAGCCTGGCGTTCGCGACACACTGGCGCAATTTTCACTTCGCCCCAGGCGATACGGGATCGATCGCTGTCTCGCTGGGCTACAGCCTGATTTCCCTGCTGCTGATCGTCGGCCTCGGTACGCCGCTGGCATGGTGGCTGGCGCGGCACGCGTTTCGCGGGAAATGGGTATTGGAAGCGACCATCCTGCTGGCCTTGCTCACGCCCCCGCTGGCGATGGGTATTTTGCTCACCACACTGTTCGGCCCCTACGGCCCGGTAGGCAGCTTGGCGGCGCGCACCGGCATAGAGCTGACCAATTCCGCCCCGGCTTTTATACTCGCGCAATTCTACGGCGCACTGCCCTATTACATCATTGCCGCCCGCGCCGCATTTGAAGGCGTGCCGCGTGAATTGGAACACATTGCGCTAACCCTGGGTAAATCGCCGTGGCAAACCTTTTGGCTGGTGAGCATGCCGCTGGCGCGCCTGGGGTTGGCGGCCGGCATTGCGTTGGCATGGGTGCGCGCCTTGGGCGAATTCGGTATCGTGCTGATCCTGGCCTATTACCCGCAAGGCATTCCGGTCAAACTTTGGGTCAATCTGCAGGACATCGGGCTGCCTGCGGTGTATCCCCTGCTGTGGATGTTCTTTCTGGTGGCGATGCCGCTGCCGCTAATACTTGGCTTGGCTTCGCGCCGCCAGCGATTGTTCTGATCCTATGCGCATCGATTACCGCATCGACTCTCCAGTGCAACTGAATGCCACCTTCGAAGTCGAGGGTTTTACCGTATTGCTAGGGCAAAGCGGTGAAGGCAAGACCACATTGCTACGCGCCATCGCAGGCTTGTTGCCGGCCCAGGGCGAACCCTTTGGCGGCTTGCCGCCGCAGCATCGCGCTGTCGGCTATTTACCGCAAGGCTATGCCTTATTTCCACATCTGCGCGCCTGGGAGAACGTGGCGTTTGCGTTACCGCGCAGTCCACGGCGACGCGAACAGGCGCTGGAACTCTTGGCGCGCGTGCGACTGGTGGAGGTGGCGGACCACTACCCCACAGCGCTGTCCGGCGGACAGCAACAGCGTGTCGCGTTGGCGCGGGCGCTGGCGCGCAAGCCGCTGCTGCTGTTGCTCGACGAGCCGACTTCGGCTCTCGACGCCGCCACACGCGACGAAGTCATGGCCGAACTGATCTCTGAAGTACACGATTTCGGCTTACCTACCCTTGCAGTCAGTCACGATCCGCATCTTGCGATGCTGGCGGATCGTGTCGCGGTCATGAGCGAACGACGTATCGTGCAGCAGGGCTCTCCCTCTGAAGTACTGGCGCGGCCCAACAGCGCGG
>DATMOE010000403.1:0-9007 GCA_035568435.1 Herbaspirillum sp.
GTGATGACGATGGCCAACTGACCGGCTTGCGTTTCATTGAATTCAAGGTGCGTGGTCAAGCGCCTGGCATAGCGGCGTACGGATGAGATATCGCTGGTATGCGCGATGAAAAACCCTCGTTGCCGTTGCGTGGCTAGCAAGACTCCCACTTTATAATTTTCACAGCGTTGGCGTCCCTTCTTTGGTATGCGTATTAATGCTTATCTGCTGTTTTGCGCCAGTATATGCCAAAGTCTGGCGACAACACCCTGCGTCCCGTTAAACATTGGGCGCGTGGTCGCTTTCATACACAATTCGCACACAATATGTTCTTGCGGCATCCTTGATCGCATGCAAAAATTGCCCACCCAATTCACCTAATCCACCTGTCCACACTGCCCGATGCACCGTCCTCATCTCGATGTAAGCGATTCATCCTTCGCCGCGCAAGACGCCGTGGAACAGGAACGTCTGCGCCTGGCGCATGATCTGCATGACGATCTCGGCAGCCTGCTGATCGCCGCTAAACTGGCGATGACGCCCTTCCTGAACGGCTCGCAAAAAAACGTGGCCGATCTGAAAGCCGCTGCCATGCGCGCCAATGCGCTGATCGATCAGGCGATCGACGCCATGCATCGCACACTGCATGATCTGCGTCCGCCGGAACTGACGCTGGGCCTGGTAGCCGCGCTGCGCCAAATGGCCGCCGATTATCAATTACAGACGCTGCCCTGCGATTTTTCATCGAATCAGGCCGAAATCGACGTCGCCCCGGAAGTCGCGCTGGGCGTGTTGCGGATCTGCCGCGAAGCGCTGACCAATGTCAGCAAACATGCCGCCGCCAGCCGGGTTGTCCTACGTCTGGTCCAGCACCCGCTTGCCGATATTGCTGATACCGCCGATACCGCCGGCCCCAGCGATATGCTGATGCTCGATATCATCGACGACGGGCGCGGTTATCCCGCCGCAGCACCGGCCGGCGCCAGTATCGAACGCCGGGTACGGGCGCTGGGCGGGACGCTGGAACGGCCTGCATCCGCCAGCGGCTGTCATCTGCAAATCCGCATTCCAATCCCCTTCCCTGCCCGGCACAGGAAGCAGCTAAAATAGCGCGATTATTTAATTCAAATTCGTTCCAATTCGCCCAGATTCGTCCAGATTCCCCAAGATTCGCAAAGCCAAGGTCCGCTGCCTCGCCATGCAAAAAAAACCTGCCGCCGTCCTGAAAGTACTGATTGCCGACGATCATCCGATCGTCATCGAAGGCCTCAAGCGCATCTGCAGCGACGCGGAGAATATGGCCGTGGCCGGTGTCGCGGAAAACGGGCTGGATGCCATCAAACTCTGCCGCAAAGTCGACGCCGCCATTCTGCTGCTCGATATTGCCATGCCCGACCGCAGCGGCATCGAGGTGCTCAAGCAGCTACGCAAGGAATTGCCGAAGTTGCCGGTGTTGATGCTATCGATTCACAGTGAAGAACAATATGCGATCCGTTGCTTGAAGGCCGGCGCCGCAGGTTTCCTGAACAAACAGACCGTCCCCACCGAACTGGTAGCGGCTATTCGCCTGATCGTCTCGGGACGCAAATACATCAGTCCCGCACTGGCGCAAGAGCTGGCCAACCAGATCGGCGTGGATCACGAAGCCCCGCTGCACAAAGACCTCTCCGATCGTGAATATCAAACACTGATCATGATTGCCTCCGGCAAGACTGTCAGCGATATCGCCAGCGAATTATTACTGTCCGTAAAAACCATCAGCATGTATCGTTCGCGCCTGTTGGCCAAAATGAAGCTGCGGCATAATGCGGAACTGACCCACTATGCGATCAAAAATCATCTGGTCGATGAATGAGGCGCGGGGTGCTGGAATAGCGGTAATCAGAGCAGAAAACAGAGTGGTAAATAGAGTGGTAAACAGCTTGGTAATTTCTTGATGAAAGTTGCTATTTTTAAACCAAACTACAGGGCGAATCGCATAGTATGAGCACACAAAAATAGCTCTGCTCATGGTGGCGGGAATAGGGAATGAACAAACCACAACGCAGCACAGTCGATATCGCGCGCGAAGCGTTTCAAAGTCTGGCCACACGAAAAGTAGCGCCGACCCCCGAAGCCTATCGCGTCGCTTATGAGGAAATCGCCGGCCAATCCAGCAGCGCCGATCCCGGAGTGGTTCTGGCCGTCTTTGCACAGTCCTTGGTCCGCCTGCCGGGGGAAGCCGGCCGCCTGGGTCAGCGCTTGACGCAGGCTTCCGAGATGCGCGATTGGGACGACTACAGCCTCACGCTACAGACCATCACCGAACACTATCTGACGCCCCGGGCCGGCGCGATGATCGGCGCCATGGCGCCGCTGGATCCCAACCGCGAATTTATTAACGACACCCGCAAAGATGCCATTCTGCGCGACCTGCTGGCGCGCTTGCTGTCATTTAACATTGCCTCGTTTTTAAGCGAGGCGCCTGAATTGGCCCAAGAAGCCAAGCAACTGGCACAGGATCTGAAAAACGCCTTTTCCGAAGCCGCGATCGCGGATGTTGTCGCGCGTGTGAAGCAGCTCAGTTTTCAGATTGAATTGAAAAGCGATGATATTTCGCAGCAACAGGAATTGCTGATGCGCCTGTTTCAATTGCTGTTGGATAATATCCATGCGCTGCTGGAAAAAGGTTCATGGCTGAGCGGGCAAATCGCCAATGTCCAGGACTTGATTGCCGGGCCGATCAGCCAGACCTCGCTGGCCGATGCAACGCGCAGCCTGAAAGAAGTCATTTACAAGCAGGGTCTGCTCAAAGACACGCTGAACGAAGAAAAAATCACGGTCAAGAACCTGATGCTCAATTTCGTCGACAATCTGGGCAAAATCGTCACCAGCACCAGCAGTTATCACGAGACCATCGGCGCTTATTCCGAAAAAGTCGGCAAGGCCAGCGGCATTGGCGATCTGAACGCGGTTCTCAACGACATCATGAAAGAAACCCGCAACGCACAATACAATGCGCTCAAAGCACGCGATGAAATGAACTACGCGCGCCAGGAAGTGCAGAAAGCCGAAGCCCGCGTGCAAACGCTGGAGTCGCAACTGGTGCAAATGAGCGAACTGGTGCGTGAAGATCAATTGACCGGCAGCCTGAACCGGCGCGGCCTGGACGAAACGCTCTCGCGTGAAATCAGCTCCGCCAATCGACGCGGCACACCCTTGTGTATTGCCTTGCTGGATCTGGATGATTTCAAACGTCTCAACGATACCTTCGGCCATAGCGCGGGCGACGAGGTGCTGATCCATCTGGTGAAAGTTGTCAAAGATACATTGCGCAAGCTGGATGTCATCGCACGTTTCGGCGGTGAGGAGTTCCTGATCGTCTTGCCGGAAACGCCGCCTGAAGAAGCGATGCAGACGATTACACGAGTGCAACGCGAATTGACCAAACGCATCTACATGCACAACCGTGAAAAATTGCTGATTACGTTCAGCGCCGGCATTGCCCTGATGGCGCAAGGCGAAGGGCAAAGCGAGATGATCAAACGCGCCGATACCGCTTTATATCGTGCGAAAAATGCGGGTAAAAATCGTATTGTGATGGCGAATCCGCCGATTTAATGGGCCGGCGCAGCTTGTGCTGTCGTAGCTGAGGGGCGTGCTGCCGGCGCCGCCGCCGAATTAACAGCAGGCGCCGGTGTCGGCGCGCCGTTGGCATCCAATACCTGGATAAAAATCTCATTCTGACGAATCATGCCGAGCTCGTAACGGGCGCGTTCTTCGATCGCGCCCGTTCCCTCCTGCAAATCGTGTACTTCCGATTCCAGCTTGGCATTGCGCGCCCGCAACTCGTCGTTTTTCTTGCGCGCCTGCGCCACTTGCTCATCGAGCTTGCGCACGCTTAACCAACCGCCTTTGCCGAGCCAGAGCGGATATTGGATCAGCAAAAGCAAGGCGGTCAGGCAAACGATGATCAGGCGCATTCTGGATCAGCTAAAGCCGGCGTGGTAATTACTTCAGATTGTAAAAAGCATCGCGGCCTGGATAACTGGCGATATCGCCCAGGTCTTCCTCGATGCGCAGCAATTGATTGTATTTCGCCATGCGATCCGAACGCGACATCGAGCCGGTCTTGATCTGCAAGGCATTGGTGCCGACCGCGATATCGGCAATGGTCGAATCCTCGGTTTCGCCGGAGCGATGTGAAATCACAGCGGTGTAACCGGCACGTTTGGCCATTTCGATGGCGGCAAACGTTTCCGTCAGCGTACCGATCTGGTTGATCTTGATCAGGATCGAATTGGCGATATTCTTTTGAATGCCTTCACGCAGAATTTTGGTGTTGGTCACAAACAAATCGTCGCCGACCAACTGGACTTTCTGGCCCAGTCTTTCAGTCAATATTTTCCAGCCTTCCCAATCGTTTTCAGCCATGCCGTCTTCGATGCTGATGATCGGATACTTGTCGCACCACGAAGCCAGCAGATCGGTCATCTGGGCCGCTGTCAGCACCAGGCTTTCGCCGTCCAGATGGTAATTGCCATCCTTGTAATATTCGCTGGCGGCGCAGTCCAGGCCCAGCGCGATTTGCGTGCCGGCTTCGTAGCCGGCTTCTTCGATCGCTTGCAGGATCAGCTTGATGGCTTCTTCATGGCTGCTCACCGATGGCGCAAAACCGCCTTCGTCGCCGACCGATGTGGCCAGACCCTTGGCATGCAGAATTTTCTTGAGTGTGTGGAATACTTCGGCGCCATAACGCAGCGCTTCGCGAAAGCTCGGTGCGCCGATGGGGATGATCATGAATTCCTGCATGTCCAGGTTATTGTCGGCATGTGCGCCACCGTTGATGACGTTCATCATCGGCACCGGCATTTGCATCGCGCCGCTGCCACCGAGGTAACGATACAAAGGCAGGCCGGCTTCTTCGGCGGCGGCTTTGGCCACGGCCATCGAAACGGCCAGCATGGCATTGGCGCCGAGGCGCGATTTGGTTTCGGTGCCGTCCAGATCGATCAGCGTGCGATCCAGAAACGCTTGTTCGTTGGCATCCAGGCCCATGATCGCTTCGGAAATTTCGGTGTTGATATGTTCGCAGGCCTTCAATACGCCCTTGCCGAAATAGCGGCTCTTGTCGCCATCGCGCAATTCGATCGCTTCACGCGAACCGGTGGAGGCGCCCGACGGCACCGAGGCACGGCCCAATACGCCGGACTCCAGCAGGACGTCGCATTCGACGGTAGGGTTGCCGCGTGAATCCATGATTTCACGACCGATAATGTCAACGATTGCACTCATTCATTTCTCCTGATTCATTTAGTTTTTAACGCGAACAAGCCGGTTGATACGGCCATAAATTGAAAATTTAAAAATACTACGCGAAGTCGTTTTCCAGAAATGCCGATTGCTTGGCGACGCGGTCGATCGCCTGCATGGTGATCAGCAATTCCTTCATGCGCGATAACGGCACCGCATTCGGGCCGTCCGACATGGCTTCAGCCGGATTCGGATGGGTTTCCATGAAGATGCCGGCTACGCCGACGGCAATCGCCGCCCGCGACAGCACCGGTACAAATTGGCGTTCGCCGCCGGAAGTCGTGCCCTTACCGCCCGGCAGTTGCACCGAGTGCGTGGCATCGAAGACCACCGGTGCATTGGTTTCGCGCATGATCGCCAGACTACGCATATCGGAAACCAGATTGTTGTAGCCGAATGAAACACCACGCTCGCACGCCATGAAATTATCTTCCGGCAGACCTTTCGCCTTGGCCGCAGCACGCGCCTTGGCGATGACGTGCACCATGTCGTGCGGCGCCAGGAATTGGCCTTTTTTGATATTCACCGGCTTGCCGGATTCGGCGCAGGCATGAATGAAATCGGTTTGACGGCATAGAAAGGCCGGCGTCTGCAATACGTCGACTACAGCGGCCACGACTGGTATTTCATAAATTTCGTGGACGTCGGTAAGGACCGGCACGCCGATCTGTTTTTTGACTTCCGACAGAATATCCAGGCCTTTCTCCATGCCCAGGCCGCGAAATGAGGTGCCGGCCGAACGGTTGGCTTTGTCGAACGACGATTTGTAAATAAATGGAATGCCGAGCGCAGTGGTGATTTCTTTCAACGCACCGGCGGTGTCGAGCGCCATTTGCTGCGACTCGATCACGCAGGGGCCGGCAATCAGGAAAAACGGCCGATCCAGGCCGATGTCAAAACCGCAAAGTTTCATGCTGCTTCCTTTTGCGCGGCCTGATGCGCCAGCGCCGCAGTGATAAACGAAATGAATAGGGGATGGCCGTCACGCGGCGTCGATTTGAATTCAGGGTGGTATTGCACGCCCAGATACCACGGGTGAGCGTCGGCGCCGCTGCGCGGCAATTCCATGATTTCGCACAAGCTCTCAGTGGGCGTGCGGGCCGAAACAATCAGGCCGGCCTGCTCGATGCGATCCAAGTAAAAGTTATTTGCTTCATAACGGTGACGATGCCGTTCGGTCACTTGCGCACCGTAAATTTCGGCTGCCAGCGTGCCTAACTTGACGTCGCAGGTTTGCGCGCCCAGGCGCATGGTGCCGCCCAGATCGGAATTGGCGTCACGCCGTTCGACCTTACCGTCGTGGTTTTGCCATTCATCGATGAGCGCCACCACCGGCTGTTCGGTATCCGGTTCGAATTCGGTCGAATTGGCTTGCGGCAGACCGGCCTTGTTGCGCGCAAATTCCAGCAGTGCGACCTGCATGCCGAGGCAAATGCCGAGATAAGGAATTTTGTGCTCGCGCGCATAGCGTGCGGCGGCGATTTTACCTTCCACGCCGCGCTTGCCGAAGCCGCCCGGCACGAGAATCGCATCGAATCTGGCCAGATTGCCGGTGCCGTTGGCTTCGATTTCTTCCGAATCCAGATATTCGATATTGACCCGGCTATCGGTATGAATACCGGCATGCCGCAGAGCTTCCGTGAGCGATTTGTACGATTCGGTCAGGTCGACATATTTGCCGACCATACCGACTTTGACTTCATGCTTGGGATTTTCCAGTGCATAAATCAGCTTGCTCCAGACCGACAGATCTGCCGGCGCCGGCGTCAAGCCGAGCTTTTCGCAGACGATCACGTCCAGGCCCTGGTCGTACAGCATTTGTGGAATTTTATAGATGGTATCGGCATCCCAGACCGAAATAACTGCATCGGCATGGACATTCGAGAATAAGGAAATTTTGGCGCGTTCGTCATCTGGAATCGGACGATCGGCGCGGCACAGCAAGGCATCGGGCAAAATCCCGATTTCGCGCAGTTTTTGCACGCTGTGCTGGGTTGGCTTGGTTTTGAGCTCGCCGGCGGAGGCCAGATACGGCACCAGCGTCAAGTGGACGAATGCGGCGGCGTTGCGACCGGCGCGCAGACTCAGTTGACGGGCCGCTTCCAGGAACGGCAGCGACTCGATATCGCCGACCGTGCCGCCGATTTCAACCATCGCAACATCGAAGCCTTCGGCGCCGCGATAAATGTATTCCTGAATTTCGTTGGTGATGTGCGGGATTACCTGCACCGTTTTGCCGAGATACTCGCCGCGCCGCTCTTTGCGGATCACGGAATCGTAAATCTGACCGGTGGTGAAATTATTGACCTTCTTCATTTTGGCCGAGATGAAGCGCTCGTAGTGACCGAGATCGAGATCGGTTTCAGCACCGTCGTCGGTCACAAACACTTCGCCATGCTGAAACGGACTCATCGTGCCGGGGTCGACATTGATGTACGGATCGAGCTTGAGCATGGTGACTTTAAGGCCACGCGATTCGAGGATCGCGGCGAGGGAGGCGGCGGCTATTCCTTTACCTAAGGAAGAGACCACGCCACCAGTAACAAATACAAACTTAGTCATTGACTTGATTAGTGCCGAATGGCACGTGCGGGAAATTCGAATTATACCCCAGGAAGTTCTGATTAAGCGTAGCTGGCGGCCCAATCTACGGACTGCGATGCTCACCGTACTAAAGTACGGTTCCGCTTCTCGTCCATAGCTTGAACCGCCAGCTACACTTACTCAGCACTTCCTGTCTTTATGTTCTCGTGAGTGGGACTGGGCGCTTCGATTACTTGGGGTTTTTGTTGTTGTTTTTCTGGTCGCTTCGCTTACTGGAGTCAGTAGGGGCGTTCGATCTTTTGTTTGCATTTTAAAAACATCCGTTCGCCCTGAGCAGGCCGCAGGCCGTGTCGAAGGGTCACCGCCAGCGTGAAATTTTGGCACTCTTCTGTTCAATCCACGCTTGAATCACTCGCGCTCAGCAGAATTTTCTCAATCATTTTGTGCACCGCTTCAGCCGCAGCTTGAGGGCTGGTCATGGGAAATAAGTGCCCGCCGGGAATTTGGGTGAAGTTTTTTCCTACCAGTCGCTTGGTTGCTTGCAAGCCCGCCAGACGGCATTCCACCGAGTCTATGCCGCCTACAAAGCCTACCGGTACCGGGAAGTTTTGTTGGGTCAGGTGGCCCAGGTCGTGGGGGATGGTGCGGTATATCGCTGTTTCTGTTTCGCGGCTGAAACGTAGTGCAACGCCATTTTCTTCTTCTGTCGTGCCGTGCTCTACGTAATCCCGCAACACTTCCGGCGGCCAGGCCGCAAATACGCGCTTTGAGGCGAAGTGGCGGTAGCCGCTGGCTCGGTCCGGCCAGAGGTTGCGGCGTTTTATGGAGTAGCGGGATGGGGCTTTTTTGTGCTCGAAATTGAGTGCTTTCATTATGCGCAGCGCCGCAGCGCGCCAGCCGCCTACGATCGGGGAGTCCAGTAGTACGACGCAGCGCACCAGCTCAGGGTGGGCGTGCGCTGCTTTGAGACTGAGGATGCCGCCCATGGAGTGGCCTACCAGGATGACGGGTTCTCTGTAGCGTTGCGCCAGTGTGTCCGATAATTCCCGCGCCAGCGATTTCCAGCCGTCGTCCACCGGGTAGGCAGGGTTGTGCGCGTGCATGGGTAGGGCCTGGATGTCGTAGTGCTCACTCAGATGCTCAAAAAATAGGCGGTAGGTGCCGGCCGGGTAGCTGTTGGCGTGGGCGAAGT
>DATMOE010000404.1:0-4984 GCA_035568435.1 Herbaspirillum sp.
AATCGACAGGAAATTGATCGAGACATGCGAGATCAAACGCCACAGCAGCGCTTCGCCGACCGGCGCATTCAGCGCCGGGGTGATCGATCGGATGTTTTGAAACGACAGCCGATCCGGCGAACTGCCGGTGGCCTGATTCAGATCGCCCAGTTGCAGGCTTTCCGGCAGCGCGCGGTTGGTGCAGGTGATGCGCAACGATAGCGTCTCCGGCATCGGTGTTTCGTCCGGCGGATACGTGACCGATAAAAATAATTCGCTGCCCTGCCCGACCGTCGCCCCGCGCAAGGCGGTGCGAAATCCCGCCTTTGCGCCCTGGCCATCATGACGGGCCATGGCGAACGGCAGATAGCGGCGTTCTTCCGCCATGCCCTGGCGGTAGCCGGTGACGCTATCGACTGCGTAGACCTGGAAGTGCTGGCGATTGCCGCCTTCCGGCGCGACGCGGTATTCGGTCATTTTGTGCGTATGCGAAATCGGATCGGCGGCATACGAAAACAGATTGATCGCCGGCGTCACATGGAGCTGAAAACAGTCGCTGCGAATCTCCGGCATCCAATCGGGCAGTTGCGCCAGCGATAGTTCGATGCTGAAATTCTGCCCCTTGCCACGCCGGGTCCAACGCTGCAGGCCTTCAATGTCGATGAACAGGAATTTGTCCGCTTGCACGAAGAATTCCTGTATGTGCCGGTAGCTGCCGAAAGCGTTACTGGGATACGGCAGCAATTGCGCATCGAAGCCGGCCATGCGCAGCGCCTGCTTGCCCAGCGCGAAGCGCTCGCCATCGGCGTTGACGATGTGTACCGTATTCACGTAATTGGTCAATAACAGCAATAAGTTGGCGGCTTCGCTATACACGCTGTTGAGGAATAAGCGGATATGGCCGGCATCCCATTGCGCCAGCGCCTGGTTTTGCAATTCGAAATTCAACACCAGCAACGGCGTGACGCCAGCCTGCTGCTGCAGATCAACGCCGGTCAGCGTCAACGGATGCACGTCTAACGCTTGGCAAGTGCGGAACCGACAGGGCGTGCCATCGACCGGCACCGAGGCCAGCGTTACACCGGCGGCGATATGCACGGTTTCATCGACCATGCCTTTGGGCGCGAAGGCGACCAGCGTGGAGGCGGGGATCGGACGCAGATAATGCGGCAACAGCAAGTTGACCAATTCCTGTACAAATTCGGGAAATTCGTCATCGAGTTTTTGCCGCGTCAGGCCGGTTAGAAACGCCACGCCTTCCAGCAAACGTTCGACATCCGGGTCGGCGCAAGCGCCTGAGAGCATGGGCGCAATCGCCGGATTGGCTTGGGCAAACTCGGCGGCCAGCCCCTTGAGCTTGCTTAATTCGCCTTCGTAGTATCGGTTGAATATCATGCGTGGCTGATGTGGACCTTGCCGTTTTCTTTGACGATGGTCGATAGCTGCAACGGGATCGCGCGATTGTCGACATCGAGCGTGCCGCGCAAACTGAAATTGATCGACAGCGCGTCGCTGGCCAGCAGGTTCAACGATACCCGCGGCGACCGCAGGCGCTGTTCGTACTTGCGCACCATGCGGCAGATTTCTTCTTCTATTTCATGCATCGATCCGGCCGATAAACCACCCGCGATATTGGTGAAATCCGGTATGCCGAACAGGGGATCGATCTGCACGCTGCCCTGCCGCGTATTGAGCAAACGCCGCAGGTGATCGATCACCGAGCGGACCAGCATGTCGATGCTGGTCTGGCTAGTGCGCTCTCCGCTTTGTGCGCCGCCGGCGATTCTTTCCAGCAAGCGGCGTTCACGCATGCGGCTGTCCGCTTAGCCCTTTTACGCCGTCATCCATTTATCTTCTGTGGTGATACCACCTTTCTCGTAGCACCATTTGATGCTCGAATACGCGAAAGAGACATCTTCCATGTGCCCCATGGTCTTATTGGCGTCCAACTCACGGTCCGGCATCCAGGTGCGGATGCTGGTGATGACCGCGTTACCCAGGACGACTGTGTAGTATTTTTCATCCTTGCCTTTGCCCGACCCGCGATAGTACGCAAGCGTCACGTGTTCCATTTCTTCGCCTGTAGTCAGTGCTTGAAACAGCAGCGGCGAGGCCTTATCGATTTCCTTGGTCAAGGTTATCGGCAGATGTATGCGCTGGCCGGTCGGCGTACCGGTTTGCGGATTTCTCGGAATCTCGATGGTGTGCTCTATCGCTCGCACCGGAATTTCTTCTTCATGACCTGTGATGTTATTGCTACCTTTGATGTCTCCTACCGTAGGGCCTTTAAGGGTCAGATAGCATGGCTTTGGCATGGCGATTTCCTATTTTCAGTTGGGTTGGAAAAACGGGGACAACACTACTTATCTTTTTTCAAGCTTGCCGACTAAAGACAAGGTAAACGACGCGCCCATGTATTTGAAATGCGGACGTACTTTCAGATCGACCTTGTACCAGCCTGGATCGCCCGCCACATCGGCCACGACGATCTCGGCTTGGCGCAACGGACGTTGGCTGCGCACGCCTTCGACCGGGTTATCCATATCGGCGACGTACTGGCTCACCCAATGATTCAATTCGCTTTCCAGATCGCCGCGCTCTTTCCAGGCGCCGATGTTTTCACGTTGAATAACCTTGATGTAATGCGCCAGCCGGCTGACCACGAACATGTAGGGCAACTGGGTGCTTAATTTGTAATTCAGCTCGGCATCTTTGCCCTCTTTGCTATTGCCGAAAAATTTCGGTTTTTGCGCGGAGTTGGCAGAGAAGAAGGCGGCGTTGTCGCTGTTCTTGCGCATGGTCAACGCGATGAATCCCTGCTCCGCGAGTTCGAATTCACGCCGTTCGGACACCAGCACTTCGGTCGGTATTTTGTTTTGCAGCTCGCCCATCGCTTCGTAGGTATAGATCGGCAAATCGCCGACGGTGCCGCCGCCTTGCGGTCCGATCACGTTGGCGCACCAGCGGTAATCGGCAAAGCTGCCGGTTAAGCGGCTGGCAAAGGCAAACGCGGCGTTGCCCCAGAGGAAGCGGCTGTTGCCGTCCGAGACGTCTTCGCTGTAGTTGAATTTTTTGGCCGGGACGGTATCGGCGCCATAGGGTACGCGCAGCAGGAAATGCGGCACCGTCAGGCCGACATAACGGGCATCTTCGGTTTCGCGGAAAGCATTCCATTTAACGAATTGCGGGCCTTCGAACAGCGATGCCAGGTCTTTTAGATTCGGCAACTGGTCGTAGGCATCGATGCCGAAAAACTGCGGCGCGGCAGCGGCGATAAACGGTGCGTGGCTCATTGCGGCGACACTGGCAGCGTATTGCAGCAACTGAATATCCTGGCTGCCGGGACCGAATGTGTAATTGGCGACCATGGCGCCGAAGGGCTGACCGCCGAATTGACCGTATTCTGCCGTGTACAGATTTTTATACAGGCCGGATTTGGTGATGTCGGCTACTTCCTGGAAATCGCCCAGTAATTTTTCCTTGCTGATACTGAGCAATTGGATTTTGATGTTTTCGCGGAAATTGGTGCGGTCGATCAGGAATTTCAACGAGCGCCAGGCCGATTCTATTTTCTGGAAATCGGCGTGATGCAGGATGGCGTCGACTTGGGCGCAGAGCTTTTTATCCAGATCGGCGATCATGTCGTCGACGGTGGCCTGGGTGATGCGTTCCACCGCATTTTGCGGTTCCAGTAATTGGGCGATAAAGGCCTGCATACCCTGCATGGTGAGCGAATAAGCATCGTCGCCCGGCTTGATGCGCGCCGATTCGACTAACTGGTCCAGCAGCGAAATATCGCCGCTGGCGCCGCTAGTGTCGGTGGCGGCAGGTTCTTGTTTATTTTCGTCGCGCATTTTTTCTCCGATTATTTTTCTTGAATGCCAAGCTCACCCAGCAAACGCGCGCGCACGCTTTCGTCTGCAATCAGCGCCTGCATTTTTTTACGGAAATCGGGAATATTTCCCAGCGGACCTTTGAGTGCTTTCAATGCCTCGCGCAAGGCGATCATTTGCCGGAGTTCCGGCACTTGATCGACAATCGCATCCGGCGCGAAGTCATCTATCGCATTGAAACGCATGGTGATCGAGAGCGTGGCGTCCGGGTCTGCGTCAGCCTGCAGCTTGTTCGGAACCGCCATGGTGAGCGCTAGTTTTTGCGCCTTCAATACATCGTTGAAATTATCTTTATCGATATTGATTGGCTTCATTTCTTCGATCGGCAAGGCTTCATCGCGCAATGTGTAATCGCCGACGACCAGCAATTTCAACGGCAGCTCGACTTCGGCCTTGGCGTCGCCGGTGGCTGGTCGATACACAATATTGACGCGTTCTTTGGGCGCTACTGAGCCATCGGATGCCATGATTTTTCTCCTTGGTGATGCTTAAAACACGAGGAGACTGTAAGCGTCAAATGCGCAATGGGTATTACGGGATTGTTTCAAACGACATATTTCGGCGTTTGAACGGGAGGCGGATAGAGAGGGGGGGAAATGCTGTTCAGTTAAGCCGCCGTCAGTTGGGGTGTGGCGGGCTGTTGTGCGCAGTGAGGTAAAGAAGGGAGGCCGCAGGCCGGAATGACACGAACGGAGTACAACAGCCCGCCACACCCCAACTGACGGCGGCTTAACTGAACGACATTAGCCCGGCGCAGACTGTTTTACTTGGCAGCCGGATCGATTTTCAATTGCGTGCGCATGAAAGCATCGAAAGTGCGCTCGATCAAGTCACGATCGATATCGCGCGTAATGAAGACGATGCGCGTGCTGTGATCTTCGGAAGGCCATTCCGGCAGTTCGATGGTCGGATGGAAAATATGCTGTACGCCGTGGATCACCGTCGGCCCGCTGCGCCCGGCCAGATTCAGGATGCCCTTGAGCCGCAACATATCGCCGCCCTTCAGCGACATCAGCAAGGTCAGCCATTCTTCAAACATGATCGGATCGATCGGCTCCTGGAAGGTGAAACAGAACGCGCGGATGCGATCGTCGTGACGGTTGACGTCGTGG